>JAUPLM010000048.1 GCA_030836965.1 Thermodesulfobacteriota bacterium
ATTTTGAATTTGTTTCGAGTTTCGATATTCATGAGGCGTGCTTCGGATTTATTATTATTGGTGGCCCCAGGGCCCTGGCCAATGGCCAAGAGGAGGGCAAACACATAGGTTTGCCCCTACGAAAACCGGAAACCCGACCTGATCCTCCGCGGCTCATAAAAACAGCCGGTAAGTTCAGGTATTTTCTCCTTTTTCATCATCTAATGCAGATGGAAGAGCAAGAATTTTTTTTCTAAGTTGTAGTATGTTTTGTACCGTAAATGGCTTACCTGTGAAAATGATTTGTTTAACCTTCTTCCTCTCCCGGCTTTTTCGCTTCAGATACGCACTTATATCCATCCAACGAATCGTACCGTCCGAAGTTCGAATCACCAGCATTACAGGATAAGCTTGCTCCTGCCAGTAGTCGGCGTGCCGCTCCTTCTTGATGGTGAAGATTTCCGCGCCATCTCCTTTGCGCTGATAGAGATAAGAATCTCCCGACTTGAGTTGGAGATACAACCGCTTACCGCTGGCTTTTCCCATGTCATCGTTGAATTCGATCTCCCCGTCGATCCCGTGATCGGAATTGGTGTATTGCCGGAATATCTGCCCTGCATCTCCCGCAATAGCATACACGTTTCCCACAAGGATCAATTCGCGGCTCTCATTATTGATTGCTACCTTCGATTGCTCTTCCAATGCACGTACACGTTCTTGAAGTTTATCAGAAGCAAATTTCTCCTCGATTAAGTCCACCAGAAGCACACGCCTTTCGCAATTTTGACACACAATATCTTTTTTCCCCTCTCTTAACTTCTTTTCGATAATTTTACGGTCCTCTACCGGTGTATGACAATAAGGGCAGATGTAATGCCGAAGCCGGACAACATCATTCGCCTTCAATTTTAAATGTTCATGCACATAGCGAATAAAGGTAACCTTCACATCGTCCGATATTCCCGATTCGAAATAGAGGTCCAATTCCGCAGCACCCTCTGCTTTTTTTGTCATTTTCAAACCAATCCGTTTTCCGGCTTGTGTTTTAAAATCAGCGGCAAAACGCCAAAGGCGGTCTTTATCAAAGGTATTCGTGTGGTGAAGCCGGACAACCAGGGTTGCATAAATCTCATCCAGCGCTCCGTTGAATTTGTAGGTCACTAATACAAACGGATGGCCTTCGATTTCAGGGCGCTCGCGTTTGAAATAGCTCGGAAATATAAGTAAAGTGCCTTTATCGGCATGCTCACGCAAGCAAAGGGCGTGGTCTACGAATGTTTTGTGCATCGCTCGAAGAACGATTTGTTCTTCCTCATATTCCAATCGCTCCATGTCCTGATAATTAAGCTCTCCCGCCAACACCTTTTCTTCGAAAATACATCCGATCTCTTCCGTATGATCACGTACCGACCGAATGACGGCAGCGGCATAGGAATTAATGCGCTCCGGTTGCAGCAGGACAAAATCGCCAAATTCCAGTTGCCAGACAGCCCCTGGGCCAGCAAGCAATCCGACCACGGCACGTAGTTCCTCCATCGAAAATTTCTCCTTAGGCAGCCGTATTCCTATTTGCTGTTTTAATTCGGTCATACGCATCAATACTTTGCCTTCATCCTTGAGCTTTATGATTTCGGCTTTCAGAAGGCGGAAGATGCGCGGCGAAGACGTCCATGGAATATCCTCCCACTGAATATGTTTGATTATCGCTTCGCGAAGTGTGTCACAACCTGTGCCCAGTCTAGCGCTTGTTTCGAGGAAATCATCGAAGCCTCGCTCCTGGCGAAAACGTTCGATGCTGCCACGACTGATCATCAACCCCCCGCGATCACATCGCCCAGCCACCAGTAGTTTTTTATAGGACCGGCGCGCGGCATTTCGCAAGTCACGATCCCACTGGCCCAGTCCCTCAAAGGGATTCTCATTCTGCGGGTTGAAAACCAGTACAGCCAATGCGGTCTCATCCATGTAAAGTTGATGAATCAAGCGATAATCGGCTTGCCCGGCAAAGTCCCATAACCAGATTTCACGCTCGATTCCGGCCTGGTCGTATGTGTGAGGCAGTATCAATTGTGTCGCCCAGGCACCGTCGGTTGAGATGCTTTCTTTGAAACAATTCTCTGTGAGACGGTACGCCAAACCCGTCTTACCCACACCGCTGTCGCCTACCAGCAACACCTTTGCATTGGTGTAGCGTACGAAATCCGCAGCCGCTTTCCTGCCAAGCAACATATCGATTTCAATATCCCAGATACGTATGACTTTTTCGTTTTCACCAAGAGTGGCAAGGCGAGATAGAAAGGGATGGAAGGATGGGCTATTCAGACGACTCTTATCTGCTTTTTCATTTATAACCGTTACAGTTTCCCAGGTGTCGGTACGCCAAAGACGAACAGTCATATCGGATGATCTTGATGCAAGCAGGTAACCGTTTGAAGAAAAGGATAACCCCTTGATTTCACCCGTATGTCCTTCCAAGACCTGGGTGGGCTGCCCGGATTGTATGTCCCAAAGCCGGATGGTATTGTCGGAAGAACATGATGCTAAAATTGGCTGGTTTGGCGCCCATACCAGATCATTGACGCGATTGGAGTGACCTTCTAACACCCATTCGGTAGTGCCATTCAAAGGGTTCCAGATGCACACAGATTTATCATCGAAGGCCGCGGCCAGCTTTTGTCCGTCCGGAGACCACGCCACACTGGAAACCGTTTTCTTATTCCACTCGATCTCCTTAAGGATTTTCCAGGTTTTGGTATCCCAAATTTTTATGGTTTCATCGTAAGAACCCGAGGCCAGTTTTTGTCCATCCGGCGACCAGGCAACGCTCCAGATAGGTTGTGTATGCTCATTGAGAACGATTGGTTTTCGCCAGGTATTTGTATTCCATATTTGAATAGTGTCATCACCAGAACCTGAGGCAAGCCATTGTCCGTCCGGTGCCCATGCCACACTATTGACTGAATTCCCATGATCTTTAAGAACAGTCAAACATTCCCCACTTGCCACGTCCCAGATGTGGACATTAAGATCAGCAGATGGTGACGCCAGTTTTTGCCCATCCGGCGACCATGCGATACGATTGATAATGTCAGTATGTCCCCGAAGGACGAATTTCAGAGTAATGCCAGGCACAGGAGAACCATCTATGTTCATATATTCTCTTTTCATCTATTTTAGTTTCACATTGATATAAAAATCATCCAACTGGGTTAATCCATAATTCGCTATCCATAATCAATAAATTCCCTGTCATAAAAGAAAAAGGTACACACATCCTCTTCCGGGGCCGGGTCCGGTTCCTTCTTTATTAGATGGGTGTTTAAGGGGTTTGGCGTTCCTTCGGCGAAAAAGTA
>JAUPLM010000049.1 GCA_030836965.1 Thermodesulfobacteriota bacterium
TGTAAAAAAGGTCGGACTTGAAGTTGATCAGGTAATTAAAGAGGCCGGGGAACAGGCGGCTTTTGATCTGGGTGTGCATGGAATTCATAATGAACTCATCAAGTTTATAGGGAGATTGAAATTCAGAACAAGTTATGCGCAAAATGTTCTGCAGCATTCGATAGAGGTTGGTTTTTTGAGCGGGATAATGGCCTCAGAGCTGGGCCTCAGCTCAAAGCTTGCAAGACGTATGGGATTGTTACATGACATCGGAAAAGCAATTGATCATGAAGTGGAAGGCCCTCATGCCGTAATCGGTGCGAACCTTGCAAAGAAATTTGGTGAAGCTCCCAAAATTGTTCATGCAATCGCCTCTCATCATGAAGATATCCAGCCAGCATCGGTGTATGCTTATCTTGTACAGGCTGCTGACGGCCTTTCGGGAGCAAGGCCGGGGGCCAGAAAAGAATTGCTCGAAAATTATATCAAAAGGCTGGAGGATTTGGAAAAGATAGCAAATTCGTTTAAAGGAGTTTCGAACACCTATGCTATTCAGGCAGGAAGGGAGCTCAGGGTAATCGTGGAAAGTGGTATTATATCGGATGAAGATTCGGTATTGCTGAGCAGGGATATCGCAAAGAAAATTGAAGAATCACTTGTCTTTCCGGGGCAGATCAAAGTGATAGTGATACGCGAAACAAGGGCGGTAGAATTTGCAAACAAATGAGGGAGAAATGGCCAGTTTAACGGATGTTTTTGAAGAAAGAGGTTTTATTGATAAAACCACCCATGATGAGGAACTCAGAGACTATATCCGTAACAATAAAGTGACCTGTTATATAGGTTTTGATCCTACTGCTTCGAGTCTTCACGTAGGAAGTCTTGTTCCTATCATGGCGCTTGCCCATATGCAGAAGCACGGCCACAGACCCATAGCACTTGTTGGCGGCGGAACAGGTCTTGTCGGTGATCCAAGCGGGAAAACCGAGATGAGAAAACTATTAACCCCTGAAATGGTCGAAGAAAATGCCTCGGGTATAAAGAAGCAACTTTCAAGATTTATTGATTTCTGCGACGGTAAAGCGCTTCTGGTCAACAATAATAACTGGCTATGCGAACTTAAATACATTACCTTTTTAAGGGATATAGGAAGACATTTTTCAGTCAATCGGATGATCAAAGCTGAAAGCTACAAATTGCGTCTCGATTCTGAAGAAGGTCTCAGCTTTATTGAATTTAATTACATGCTGTTGCAGGCATATGATTTTTTGGAATTATTCAATAAATTTGGATGCAGGCTTCAAATGGGGGGGAGCGATCAGTGGGGGAATATTGTTGCAGGAATAGAACTTATCAGAAAAATCAGGAAAGAAAGTTCATTCGGGATCACATTCCCATTAATAAAAACCAGCAGCGGCGCCAAAATGGGTAAAACAGCGAAAGGCGCTGTTTGGCTGGATCCTGATAGAACTACTCCTTATGATTACTACCAGTACTGGATAAATACCGATGACAGAGATGTGGAGCGGTTTTTGGCCCTTTTCACATTTTTGCCGATGAATGAAATAAAGCAAACCGGTAGTCTGCACGGATCAGATTTAAACAGCGCGAAGACTATCCTTGCATTTGAAGCAACATTGCTTGCACACGGACGTGATGAAGCAGTTAAAGCCTGGAGAGCGGCGGCAAGTGTTTTCGGTGAGCGCTTTATCCCGAGTAATATTTTACAGTCCAGTTCAATACCGAGGGATAATTCGGGAATAGAAGAGGCCTCGATTCCCTGTTCATATATGAATGCGCATATGTTTAATCCCGGAATACCGGCCTTTAAACTGTTTCATGATGTGAAGCTGGCAGCATCGGGCGGAGCATCAAGAAGGCTGATAGAACAGGGCGGCGCATATATAAACGACAGGCGTATTGAAAGATTTGATGAATTGGTTACATTTAACGATATCATAAAGAAGGAAATATTATTAAGATCGGGGAAAAAGCATTTCCATAAAATTAAGATAAACGTTAATTGAAGTGCCCGCAAAAACTCAATTTAAAATCACCAATTAACCCTGTATTATTGCACAATCCTATATACGGAATTAAGTTTGAAAATATCACTTGACATTGCCAGCCCCTGAGTATAGATAGCGCTTCTCTTTATTTGTTTTAACCGATCTTTTCATCAGCAAATAAATAATAGTAATTCACTAAAAAGACTGTTATTTTTGTTGACAAACAATATACACAAGGATAAAGAGAAGCTCTTTTTTAACTGTCCGGAGCAATTAAATAACATGCTATGTGTAAAAAAAATTGCTTGACAAAGAAGAATGAAAGATAGTATTTAATAATTCTTTCCAAATCGATTGTGTCTTTTAAAAATAAGCAGTTTAATAAATACTTGAAATATTGCTTGACACGAAAGATCGCTTAAGATATAAAACTTCTTTTTCGTATAATACCAGCTGCTGTTTCAGCAGCTACTTGATCTTTGAAAACTAAATAGTGACAGCTTGTGAGTTAGGTCTCACGCATGCATATGCATGCAACAATTCGAAGTTTAATTGGAGAGTTTGATCCTGGCTCAGAATGAACGCTGGCGGCGTGCTTAACACATGCAAGTCG
>JAUPLM010000050.1 GCA_030836965.1 Thermodesulfobacteriota bacterium
AGGAACATTTGTTGCCATCGTTGTCGGAAAACAGATATACGGAGGAATTGGCGGAAACCCCTTCAATCCCGCCCTGATTGGGATTGCTATACTGATGCTGTCATGGAAAAACATCTTTGATATAGATTATGCTTTATTAAATTATGATTTTAATTTTACTGCAGCATATCCGCTTGTCGCTCTGAAACATTACGGTGTATCCTCTGTCGACTCGTACAGCCTCGCAGATCTTTTGATGGGAAACCAGACCGGCAGCATAGGCTCGGCATTCGGGCTTGCCCTTGCTCTCGGCGGGTTATATCTTATAATCAGGGGGTTTATACGGTGGGAAATATCCCTTTCGTTTCTTGCCGCCCTGATAATTACCTCCCTGATTTTTCAACTTTATGATACCGGTAAATATGCAGGTCCTTTATTCCATCTTTTAACGGGGAACACCCTTCTGGGAGCTTTTTTTCTTGCTACAGAAGATTCATCGTCTCCCGTCAATTTTATACCCATGATCATATACGGGGCAGGCACGGGATTGATGGTTATATTGATAAGAAATATTGGCGGTCATGCTGACGGAGTGGTTTTTGCGATTCTTCTGATGAATCTCACGAATCCGCTCATAGACAGGATAAGGCCAAAAGCCATGGGAAAGGTCAACAGCCATGCGTGAAATGCTCAAAATGATAATAGTTCTGACCGCCTTATGCTCTTTCTCGGGCGGACTCCTTGCTGCACTCCGTAATGAAACGATGGAAAAAATTGAGAATCAGCAGCTTGAATTTGTCAAAGGTCCGGCAATTCGCGATATTTTAAAAGGATCTGCCAATGATCCGATTGCCGACCGATTCAAAATCAAAACCGGGGAAACTGAGAAAAGTTTCTTTGTGGGAAAATTCGACGGAAAAGCAGAAACCGTAGCTTTCGAATCCACAGGCAAGGGATTTGGCGGTGACATTGGTCTTATGATCGGAGTTAATATTGCGAACGACAAAATCGTAGGCATTGGCGTCACGACTCATAGTGAAACTCCCGGAATTGGTTCAAGAGCCAAGACAGACCCCCGTTTTGCGGCTCAATTCAAAGGACTTACCCTTACCGGAGATTTCAAGATCAAGAATGATGGAGGGCAGGTCGATGCTATTTCAGGTGCTACTGTTACCTCAAAGGGTGTCGCAGGCGCTGTTTCTGATGCTGCAAAAACATACTTAAGCCTCAAACCAGAACTTGCAGAAAAATTGAAGGGATTCAAATAGGGAGAAACGTAATGGCAAAGTCCATAACTCAGGAATTTACAAAAGGATTGTGGAATGAAATTCCGCCATTCAGGCTTGTGCTCGGCTTATGCCCGACACTTGCAGTTACAAAAACGGTTGAAAATGCAATTGGAATGGGTGTTGCCGTTATTTTCGTTCTTGTCGGCTCCAACGTCCTGGTTGCGATGCTGCGGAAAATTATCCCTTCAAAGGTAAGGATTGCATGTTTCATCATTGTTGTAGCGACTTTTGTTACGGTTGTAGAGCTTCTCATGCAGGCCTACACTTATCCGCTCTTTCTGAAACTGGGAATATTCATACCGCTCATCGTTGTTAACTGCATTCCACTCGGCCGCGCAGAAGCGTTTGCATACAAGAATGGAATCATACCTTCGTTTGCAGACGGCCTCGGACTTGGAATAGGCTATGCAATGTCTTTAACTGTTCTTGCCGCTATCCGTGAGATTTTTGGGAGCGGAACTTTTTACGGTAACCAGGTTTTCGGCCCTTCTTTTCAACCTTTTAATTTCATGGTGGAAGCGCCCGGTGCATTTGTGTGCCTCGGACTCATGCTTTGCGTAATGAATTTCATTGGCAAAAAATAGGAGACATTATGGGTGACTATGTTCTGCTTGCCATAAGCTGCATACTTATAAACAACATATTGCTGATGCAATACCTCGGGAATTGCCCTTTCCTCGGAACGTCAAAGAAAATGGAGACGGCTGTCGGAATGGCTATGGCCGTTATTTTTGTTCTCGTCCTGGCCGGGGCCATCACATGGATGACCGAGATGTTTATTTTAAGAAAATTCGGGCTTGAATACTTAAGAACGATGTCTTTCATACTTGTTATTGCCGCTCTTGTTCAGTTCGTGGAAATGTTTTTGAAGAAAAGTATCCCTGCCCTTTATGCGGGACTCGGCATCTTTCTTCCTCTTATTACAACAAACTGCGCTGTACTTGGGGTTTGCCTGATAAATATCAAGGAAGAATATACTTTCATAGAATGCCTTGTATCTTCTTTCAGCTATTCCTCCGGATTCGGCCTTGCGCTGATACTTTTTGCAGGTGTTCGTGAGCGGATACTCCTTGCAAGGGTTCCAAAACCGCTTCAGGATACATCGATCGGGCTTGTCACTGCCGGACTTCTTTCACTTGCTTTTTTTGCTTTCAAAGGCATGGCTTGATTGCCTCACGCCTTCTGCCTGCTTATATCTCTAAGTGAATCTATAAGCCCTGTCATATCTTCAGGGACGGGAGCTTCAAACTCCATAATATTTTTTGTGGTGGGATGGCGGAATGTTATGCGCCATGCATGAAGCATCTGCCTTTTAACCGATTTTAATAGCTCATGTTTTCCTTTATCATTCGCATCGTGCGCTTTAATCCTGCTGTACCCGTAGACCTTATCTCCCACAACCGGATGTTTTATTGCGGAACAATGAACCCTTATCTGGTGTGTCCGGCCTGTTTTTAGATCGATGCTTATAAGAGACGCAACATCCAAACGCTCTGCCACTTTCCAGTGGGTTTCAGCAATTCTTGGTTTGCGGGTTACAACAGACATTTTTTTTCTGTCTGAAGTATGTCTTCCGATCGGAAGCTCAATCGAACCGGAATCATGAGCCATACTTCCATGAACAAGAGCAAGATATTTTTTTTTGATTTTTCTTTCCCTGAATTGAGTAGAGAGAAAAGCGTGTGCGGAATCGTTTTTAGCTGCTACAAGCACTCCCGAAGTGTCTTTATCAAGCCTGTGGACAATCCCGGGCCTCATTTCACCCCCTATTCCGGCAAGATCATGGCAATGATATAACAGGGCATTAACAATCGTACCTGAATAATGACCCGGAGCAGGATGAACGATAATCCCGGGCGGCTTGTTAATGACTATGATATCAGAATCCTGATAAATAATATTGATTTCAATAGGTTCGGGTGTGAAGGAGACCGGATCAGGATCTGGAATTGTCCCGGATA
>JAUPLM010000051.1 GCA_030836965.1 Thermodesulfobacteriota bacterium
TATGGCAGGCAGCGTGCTGCACAGAAAGCCGCCTGTCTCGGTCTGCCACCAGGTGTCGACAATTATGGCTTTCCCCTTCCCTACTTCCTTGTGATACCATTTCCATACTTCAGGCTCTATAGGCTCGCCTACGGTTGTCATATGTTTGAATTCGTAATCGTACTTGGCCGGTTCATCGGGCCCGACCTTTCTTAAAGCACGGATAGCCGTGGGAGCCGTATGGAAGATGTTTACCCCGAGATCCTGGGCGATTCTCCAGCAGCGTCCCGCATCAGGATAGGTGGGGACTCCCTCGAAAATCACCGAGGAAGCGCCGAGAGCGAGCGGACCGTAAACGATATATGAGTGTCCGGTTATCCATCCTATGTCGGCCATGCACCAGTAAACATCTTCAGGATGAATATCCTGGACGTATTTTGATGTGCCGGTTACATACGCAAGGTAACCCCCGATGCTGTGCTGGCAACCTTTCGGCTTTCCGGTCGTTCCGCTCGTATACATCAGAAAAAGAGGAGCTTCCGCCGGCATTGGAACCGGATCTATTCTCTTTCCGTAATATTTCTTCAAAAGATCGTTCACGAAGAAATCACGTCCATTGACCATGGGGGTAGCCGCGGAATACTTGCCGGGATAACGCTGCCAGACAAGAACCTTGTCTACCACCTGACCGGCTTTTTTTGCCTCGTCAACAGCGATATCGGCCTTCTCTTTGTGATCACCAAGTGATCCTCCCCTGTAATATGCATCCATCGTGATGAGCACCCTGCTTCCCGAGTCGATAACCCTGTCCGCAGCAGCCTTGCCGCTGAATCCGCCGAAAACCTGTGAATGGATTACACCAAGCCTGGCACATGCAAGCATTGTTATGGGAAGTTCCGCCGTCATGGGCAGATGAAGGGTCACCCTGTCGCCTGCTTTGAGGCCTGCGAAATCCCGTAAAAGAGCCGCAAACTCGTTTACACGGACATAAAGTTCCTGATAGGTGACATGTTCGACCTTTTCGTTTTCCAGTTCCGGCACAAAGTGAATAGCCGTTTTGTTCCTGTTTTTCGCCAAATGCCTGTCTATGCAGTTATAGCTGGCGTTGATTTTCCCGCCAACAAACCACTTCCAGCACGGAGCATCGCTTGTATCAAGGATCGTATGCCAGTATTCATACCAGTCAAGAAGGTCGGCATATTCCTTGAAGCAGTTCGGGAAATTATCCAGGCTGAAGCGTTCATAGATAGATTCATCAGTCATGTTTGCCTGCGCGACAAATTTAGTCGAAGGATAATAATAACCCTCTTCCTGCCAGTGGACAGCTATCTGAGCTTCCGATGTTTCAACAACTTCTCTTTCCGCCATCTATCATACCTCCTTTAATTATTTTTAATTAAAATTTCCTCATGCCTGATTGGTATGGGTTTTATTGTAGTAATTCGCTTTTCTCTTGCTGTTTGCCTGAGGGAGCATCTTTAATTCCATGTTCGAAAATTTTGAATGCCGTCTCAAGACTCTTTTTTAAAAAAACCTTATCTTCACCCAGAACACTTTTCTTTGATTCCTGGAATAAAACTACTCCCGAAAACAGAGACCAGAATATTTCAGCAAGCAGTGGTGAATTATATTCCGGCAAATTCTGAACGTTATCTTCGTTCCGCAAAATAACGGAGATCTCTCCAATCGATTTGCAGGAGAGCACTTTAATTTCAGATAACAGTTCAGGCGTAAGAGTTTTCAGCGTTTCGTTTGTCTGAAGATTAAACATGTTTATCAGCATGAGCGGATCAAATTCATAAACATCAATCATGGCTCTTGTTAAGGCAGCATATCTTTTTTCAGCAGTTTCAATTTTTTCACTGTTGACATGCTGAAGACGTATAAGCAGGTAATGAAGAATACGCAGAGAAAGAGATGCGTATAATTCATCCTTGTTTTTAAAATATAGATAGATAGTTCCGGGGCTCAGCTCGGCTTCACGGGCAATATCTTCCATGGTCGCTTTATTGAAGCCCTTAATTGAAAAAACCCTTCTTGCAGCGACAATTATCTGCTGTCGCCTTCTCTCCCCTTCTCTTTCCTTCCTTTCCTGTATGCTCATAATTTTAGGGTATATCCGCCTGAATTTATTTCAAGCAGTTACATATACATTCCTGAGTAGCTACAGTCAGAGGGGCGGAACTTCGCTCCCCTGACTGTAGCTCACGAATTAAAAAATAACCGTGAGAGGGATCATCCCCACAAGCCCACTTTAAAAGATGCGGTGAACAGAATTATGAAGGCGATAATGCCTACCAACCATTTATCTTCCAGGTTCATAATGACCTCCTTTAGAAAACCATTTATCCTATTCTTTTACTACTATCATCTGCTCTTTATCCGCGCGTGCGATCTGAACTTCATTGGTTGTGGAAAGTTCGCACTTGAAGGTGAGAGCCCACATCATGATGATGCCCACAGTCCACCAGAATATCTGCCACGACCAGAGTGGCGGAAAGCCTGCAAATGAAAATGAAGTGTTACCCAGAATACATGCAGGACCGATGGCCAGTATATACCATATAACTGTTATGTATTTCATTATTCCGCGCCATTTGATCGCGCTATCGGATGGAGCATCGACACTGTCGAGCCATTGCCTGATTTCGGCCTGACGATCTATGGTTTCCTTGTCATCCTTCATACCGAGGCCTCTGCAGGCGTAAGCGACAGCAAGGCCGACAAATGTGCCCCAGAATGCGCAGTGCATTGAAAGCGGATTCGGCCATACGGAATAGGTCAGGTATACTGCCAACATGCCGGCTGCTACGCCGAGAACTGCGCCTATTCTGGGGAATTTGAAGCCCCAGCAGACACCTAAAAGAAGCACAT
>JAUPLM010000052.1 GCA_030836965.1 Thermodesulfobacteriota bacterium
TAAAACATGTTTTTAAAGATAAGATTCTCGAATCCGCTATTAATCTTATCAACCGTACCAGGAGCTTTGCATAACTTATATCAGCAGAACTGCTGGTAATACCCCAAGTTCTGCTTTAATCTTATGCAAAGGACTCGCAAAAAAAATGCGTGATTGACAAGCGACTCTTTTTTCTGTCATAGAAAAGTTATATTGTAGCTTTTTTTGATACTATTTTAGAACAGGAGGAATTTAAGATGCATTTTGCCTTATCCAAAGAACTTGAGATGCTGCGCAAAGCCGTGCGTGAGTTTGCAGCAAAAAAAATCGCTCCAAACGCCGATGAATGGGATAAAAACCATTATTTCCCTTATAAAGAAGCATTAAAACCGATGGGTGATCTCGGGTTTTTTGGCACCGTTATCCCTGAAGAGTACGGCGGAGACAACATGGGCTGGCTGGCTGCGATGATAGTCACGGAAGAGATCGCAAGAGCATCAAGCTCCTTAAGGGTTCAGATCAACATGCAAACCCTTGGTTGCGCATACACTATCTTCAAATACGGAAATGATGAGACAAAAAAGAAATACATCCCCGGACTTGTCAGTGCTGACTATGTGGGCGGCTTTGCAATTACCGAACCGGATGCCGGATCTGATGTAATGTCGATGGTTTCAACTGCGGAAGATAAGGGCGATTATTATCTGCTGAACGGATCAAAAACATGGATTTCAAATGCCAGTTATGCAGATGTTGTAATTTATTATGCATACACGGACCGTGCGGCAGGTTCGAAAGGATTGTCGGCTTTCGTGGTCGAACTGAAAAATTTCAACGGCGTCAAGACATCCGGCCTCGATAAAATGGGCTCACACTCATCCCCCACCGGTGAAATATTTCTCACTGACACTAAGGTTCCAAAAGAAAATATGCTTGGAAAACCCGGTGATGGGGCCAAAATAGTATTCAGTTCTTTGAATCAGACAAGGCTTTCTGCCGCCGCTGGAGCAGTCGGGCTTGCCCAGGCCTGCCTTGATATAGCAATCAAATATTGTAATACGCGGAAACAATTCGGAAAATTAATCGGCGAGTTCCAGATGAACCAGGATATGATTGCCCAGATGTCGGCTGAAATCGAAGCAGCCCGGCTTCTGGTTTATAAAGCAGCCTGGGGCAAGGACCAGGGGAATCTGAATAACGGACTTGATGTGGCGCATGCAAAATACTTTGCCGGAGAGGTTGTGACAAAATGCTCGATCTATGCGATGCGCATCCTGGGAGCTTACGGCTACTCGATCGAATACCCCGTAGCCAGGTATTACAGGGATGCGCCCACATACACAATGGTCGAGGGATCGGCCAATATATGCAAGTGGATTATAGCCCAGGATCAGCTTGGAATAAGAAAGGCAAACAGGTAAAAACCCAAAACCTACGATCTTGTAAAAAGTCATATGCGAACGGATTTGAGATTTTTGGGAAATAGATTTTTAAAGAACCGAGCGTTAAAAGTCACAAGCTGTTTGAGGGCGTTAGCCCGAGTTCTTGTGACTTAGTAAGGTGATTTTAAAATCCCCAAGAAGCTCATTAAGTGAGCATATTTCGACTTTTTACGAAACCATCAAAACCGGAGCTATAGATAAATTTGAAAGACGATATAGTTGAAAAAACCAAAAAGACGGCGGCGCTTTATTTCAGGGATGTCACAGGCGAAAGACCTTATGAACTCTGGAAAGCCTTTGATAAAGGGCTCGCAAATGACCTTTCTCTTTTTATCACAGGCCAGATGTATGCCCGGGAAAAAATTCCTCATCCGACAAGGCAGCTTGTCACTGTAGCAGCCCTTACAGTATTATCAAGACCCGATGAATTGAAGCTTCATATTCAGGCCGCGTTGAATGTCGGGTGCAAACCCGAAGAGATATCGGAGGTGATTTTTCAGACCTGCATATACGGAGGCGTTCCGGCAACAAATTCAGCTTTAAAAGTATTAAAGGCGGTGCTCGAAGAAAAAGGATTATGGCCGATTTCATGAGCAATCCGCTGAGCCTGATCCTTTTAATGAAACTGTTAAAAATAATTCTTGTTGGAACATCCAAACTGTTGTAACCAAAATTGATTAACGAATCACAAAATTGTTCCACATACTTCATAAACTCGAAAGTATTTAACGGGAGTTAAACCATGAGACCTTATTTTGAAAAAATGCCTGATTTCGGCAGAGGACTTTCAGAAGGCCAGAAAAAAAGCAACACGGAAAATGTTACCCAAATAAAGGAAGTTGAAAACCAGGTTAAAGCCGAGATTGAAAAGGTAAAAAATGCCGGGATGTCAACCGAAAAAATAAATGAAAGAGGCGAGATGACCGTCTGGCAAAGGCTCGAGTACCTGATTGATCCGGGAACATGGTGCCCTTTGCACACCATTTTCAATCCCACAAATAATCCTGAAGGTACCACCAATGTTATTGATGGCCTTGGTAAAATATCGGGCAAATGGGCTGTTATCATCGGTTTTGACAACAAGGTCATGGCCGGAGCCTGGCTTCCCGGGCAGGCAGAAAATGTCCTGCGGGTCACGGATTTGGCCAAAAGACTTCATATTCCCCTTATATGGCTCGTAAACTGCAGCGGAGTTAAATTACCCGAACAGGAAAAGTTTTATGGCAGCCGCCGGGGATCGGGAACAACATTCTTCAGGCACGCAGAACTTGAAATCATGGGAATTCCTATATTGGCAGGCATATATGGCACTAACCCTGCCGGCGGTGGATATCAGGCAATAAGCCCAACGGTTTTATTTGCTCATAAA
>JAUPLM010000053.1 GCA_030836965.1 Thermodesulfobacteriota bacterium
ATGGGAGAATATTTCCGTGATAAGAGTCAGCATTCCTTAATAATATATGACGACCTTTCGAAACAGGCGGCTGCGTATCGCCAGGTTTCACTTCTCCTGAGACGCCCGCCAGGTCGTGAAGCCTATCCCGGTGATATTTTCTATAACCATTCCAGGCTTCTTGAGCGTTCAGCAAAGCTGAATGATGAGCTTGGTGCGGGTTCGCTTACCGCCCTTCCGATTATTGAGACTCAAGCTGGCGACGTTTCCGCATATATTCCTACAAATGTTATTTCAATTACAGACGGACAGATTTATCTTGAACCCAGCCTTTTCTTTGCGGGTGTAAGGCCGGCTATCAATGTCGGTCTTTCAGTTTCCCGTGTCGGCGGGGCGGCCCAGGTTAAAGCCATGAAGCAGGTTGCAGGCAGCCTGAGGCTCGACCTTGCACAGTACCGCGAACTCGAGGCGTTTGCAGCTTTCGGAAGCGATCTCGATAAGGCGACTCAAAGGCAGCTTACACGCGGAGCGCGGCTGGTTGAGATTTTAAAGCAGCCTCAGTACAAGCCGTTGTCCATGGAGAAGCAGGTTACGATTCTATATGCCGGAACCAGGGGCTTCCTTGATAAGTATCCGGTTAATGTTCTTGCTAAATATGAAGCCGGTCTTTTTGCATTTGTTTCTGAAAAGTACCCGCAAATATTTAAAGAACTTGCCGAAAAGAAAATCATCAGTGAAGAACTGGACAAGGTGATGACTGATGCTTTGAATGCTTATGACGAAGAATTCAAGGATACAATTAAATAATATCGGCCCGGTCTTTTTATAATAATCTGAATTTTGAGATGGATAAGGGTTGAGTTGAATGGCTACGTTAAAAGATGTCAAAACAAAAATAGGTGCAGTAAAGAAGACCAAGCAGATCACGAAAGCCATGAACATGGTGGCCGCTTCAAAACTCAGGGGTGCACAGACCAGCATGACCGGTTTCAGGCCTTATGCAGGCAAGTTTGCCGAAGTACTTGGCAGTCTTGCCGAACGGGGCGGAAGCGGGCCCACTCCTTTACTGACCGTACGTGAGAAGATTTCAAAAATAAACATCGTTCTTTGCACTTCAGACAGAGGGTTGTGCGGTGGGTTTAATTCAAACCTTATTTTAAAAGCAGAATCTTTAGTCAAAGAAAAAACCGGTTCGGATATAAAAATTTCTTTTACAAACTTCGGCAAAAAAGGGCGTGACTGGAGCCGTAAAAACAATTTTGAGATCGTTAATGAATATCTTGGAGTTGTCGGCGGAAGATTCGGTTTTAATATTTCCGTTAATGCCGGGCAGAAGCTGATAGATGGATTTTTAAAGGGAGAATATGATGAGGTTTATGTGATATATTCCGAATTTAAAAGTACAGCTAAGCAGATTCCGGTAATTAAGCAGATTCTTCCTATACCGCCCATTGAAGCATCCGAAAAGACTGAGGATGCCAAAAAGCAATATCTTCCGGAGCATATATGTGAACCGACACCTGCCGAGCTTCTTGATGACATGCTTCCAAAAAATGTTTATGTCCAGATTTACAGCGCTCTTTTGGAGACATCAACAAGCGAGCATGCTGCGAGAATGGCAGCGATGAACAATGCAACCAAAGCTTGTAACGATATGATTGATAGTCTTACTCTGGCATACAACAAGGCCCGGCAGGCTTCCATCACCTCTGATCTTATGGATATTGTTGGTGGTGCGGAAGCGCTTAAAGGGTAAGAATTGAAAATACCGCATTCAGTTTGATAGGAGGTTTATAAATGGGAGAAAACATTGGTAAAATAAAGCAGGTTATGGGGCCTGTTGTTGACGTAGAGTTTGAAGAAGGAAAGCTTCCCAATATCCTTACAGCACTTCTGATCACAAATCCTGCCATAAACAATGAGCAGGATAATCTTGTAGTGGAAGTTGCCCAGCATCTCGGTGACAATGTAGTGAGATCTATCGCAATGGATGTTACAGATGGCCTGGTAAGAGGCATGTCGGTAAAGGATACAGGAAAACCTATTATGATGCCTGTTGGTCCCGCCGGACTTGGAAGAGTATTGAATGTCGTCGGACGTCCGGTCGACGGGCTTGGCCCGGTAAGCCATGAAAAAATGATGCCCATTCACCGTGAAGCGCCCAAATTTACCGAGCAGGATACAACTGTTCGTGTTCTTGAAACAGGTGTAAAAGTTATAGATCTGCTTGTACCATTCCCGAGAGGCGGCAAGATGGGAATGTTCGGCGGTGCCGGAGTCGGTAAAACGGTTATCATGATGGAGATGGTTAATAATATCGCCATGCATCACGGCGGTATTTCCGTATTTGCCGGAGTCGGCGAAAGGACGCGCGAAGGAAATGACCTGTATCATGAAATGAAGGTTTCCGGTGTTCTTCCAAAGGCGGCCCTGATTTACGGTCAGATGACCGAACCTCCCGGAGCAAGAGCGAGAGTTGCGCTTTCTGCTTTAACAGCCGCCGAATACTATCGTGATATTGAAGGGCAGGATGTTCTTATCTTCATTGATAATATATTCAGATTTACCCAGGCGGGTTCGGAAGTTTCGGCTCTTCTCGGGCGTATGCCGTCAGCCGTCGGTTATCAGCCCACTCTTGCCGTTGACCTTGGTGAACTTCAGGAGCGCATTACTTCTACCGACAAGGGATCAATAACGGCTGTTCAATGCGTTTATGTTCCTGCAGACGATTTGACAGACCCTGCTCCTGCTACGACTTTTGCCCATCTTGACGGCACAGTTGTTTTATCGCGACAGATTGCGGAGCTTGGTATATATCCTGCTGTTGACCCGCTTGATTCGACATCAAGAATTCTGGATGCCTCTTATATCGGTGAAGAGCATTATCTTGTTTCCCGTAAAGCTCAGCAGATTCTTCAGAAATATAAGGAGCTTCAGGATATTATTGCTATCCTTGGAATCGAAGAATTGTCTGATGAAGATAAAGTTACAGTATCAAGGGCAAGAAAGATCCAGAGATTTCTATCGCAGCCGTTCCATGTAGCTGAGACATTTACAGGAATGAAAGGCAAGTACGTTAAAATTGCCGATACGGTAAGAGGGTTCAAGGAAATTTGCGAAGGCAAGTATGATGACCTTCCCGAACGCGCATTTTATATGGTTGGAGGTATAGAGGAAGCCGTCGAAAAAGCAAAGCAAATGGCCGATGAAAAGTAGAAGTGAGGGCATATAATATGGCCGGAAACATAAAAATTGAAGTTGTTACACCTGAAAAATCAGTCGTTAGCGAAGAAGCGCAAATTGTTATGGCTCCCGGCTCGCTGGGTGAATTTGGAGTTCTAATTGGCCATACGCCCTTTTTCACCACACTGAAGATCGGAATTATCCGTTACAAGGATATTAAGGGTGAAGAAAGACTTGTATTTGTGAACGGCGGATTTGCCGAGGCACTTCCCGACAGAGTTACTGTGCTGGCGGAATCTGCTGAAAGAAGGCGTGATATTGATCTGGAAAGAGCAAAAGCCGCTTTAAAACGTGCTCAGGAACGCCTGGCAAAAGAAAGTGCCGAAAAGGATATCGATTTCATAAGAGCTAAGGCAGCTTTGGACAGAGCATTATACCGTGTGAAGCTTGCTGAAACAAGACATCGCTGATTACTTAGAGGTATACAAATATATATTACCCGTTTCTGATGGGCAACAAAAAAAGGGCAGCCTGATTATAAGGACTGCCCTTTTTAATTTTTATGAGGTTGTTTAATGACACGTAAATTAGCTGCTGTAATTCTTGCCGCCGGTTTGGGGAAAAGAATGAAATCCGAAAAAGCCAAGGTATTAAACGAGATTAACGGTAAACCTATGGTCATGTATATTATTGAAACAGCTAAAAAAATTGCTGGAAACAATATAGTTGTTGTTGTTGGAAAGCAGGCTGAAAAAGTCAGTGAAACAATATCAAAAGAATATGAGGTTATTTATGCATTGCAAAAAGAGCAGCTTGGAACCGGGCATGCTGTTAAATGCGCTTTGCCTTTTCTGCCTGAATATTCGGAACAGGTGTTAATCCTGTGCGGAGATGTGCCGCTCCTTTCTTATGATACTTTAAAAAGACTTTATGAAGAGCATATAAGATCAAATCGGGATATTTCCGTCCTGGCGGTTGAAACCGGTAATCCTAAGGGATATGGTAGATTAATTCTCGATAATGAAAATAATGTTTCAGGAATAATTGAAGAGACTGATGCAACAGATATTCAAAAACAGATAAAAATTATTAATTCAGGCATATATTGTGTGAAAAAAGAATTTCTTGAGTATTCTCTGAATAAAATCAGCGCTGATAATGCTCAGGGTGAATTTTATCTTACAGACATAGTTAAAATCGGATATAATAATAATAAAAACATCGGAGCAGTTATTGGTCAGGATAATGAAGAGTTATTAGGAATAAACAGCATTCAGGATTTGATGGCTATATAACGCATAATTCAGAGACGGTTGGGTATTATCGCTTGACTTTGTCATTAATGGGATATTATAGATATATATAATGGGGTGGCGAGTTGGATAACAAATTGATTCTGCGGCAATTTGACGAAATAGAAAATAAAATTGAAAAGGTAATTGCAGTTTGTAAATCGTACGAGGCGATTAATATAGAACTGAATAATAAAATAGTGAAATTAGAGGAGGAGCTGCAGGGTAAGATCGAGGCCGAAAAGAGCTATTCAATGGAAAGAAATATTATCCGGTCAAAAATAGATAATCTTCTCAGCAAGCTCGATGGTATTACAGAAGCTCATAAATAGCAGCCAACAAAATTATTTTGAAAGGTAGATATTTATTTGGAACAATTTGTAAAAATTGATATTTTCGGGAAACAATATACTTTTAAAGCTGAAACTGAATTATCACAGGCAAAAGAAGTTGCCGATTTTCTCGTCAAAGAGGTTAGAAGGGTTGAATTACGGCAGCCGGATTTTCCGGCAAGCTATAATCAGCTTGGAATTATGATTTTGACTGCCTTGAATATTGCAAATGATAATATCGAGATTAAAAAAAAGCATTCGGATTTCCTGCGTGTAATTTCAGACAAATCGGCAAAATTGCTTGGCAGACTGGACGATTGTTTAATTCGGGCGTTTCCATAATTTGTGACTTAACTGATATATGACAAAAAGATGTTATTTTTGCTACCTTTCGAAATAGTGATATAAACCGGCTGACTGTATTTGAGTATTTCTGTAATTTCCCCTGAATAGGATTTGTCTCACCGGGATTTTAAGAAAATGAATTTTTTTGGTGTTAAACCCCTGCCGTGTTCGTGATTGGTATTTGTTCTTTGATCCAACAAAGATAATATCAGGAGCCTTCCTCGGTTTTGGTGTGCATGTTCTGCTTGTACAGAAAAGCCTAAAGAAACCATAAGGCGCCAACTTTGAACTTTCGGTTCAGAGACTTACCAACACGGCATTGTGCGGGGGTTAACAAATTTCCCCGATGACCGGCAAGAGATATCCGTTAAGGGATCGGTTGATTCCTGCCATTTTCCTCCCAGCATTTATAACTATTTTCATACCATTGATCTCGACAACTTCATGAAAAGACTTAAAAGCAGTATAATTTAAAGCCACGAGGAACAATAAGTTAATTACATTGAAGCAAATATGTATTTCGTTACCATTGAGCTCTTTGCATTTATTGCGGTGTGAATCGGACATTATGCTGTGATGCAATCCAGCAAGCCCTGATGTTTTTGTAACATATATAGATAATAATTAATAATATATAAAAGCGGTTTATTGAAACAATATACATGATCGCATGGTACGAATTTAATATTTTATCAGGCCATACCGGCATTTTTAAGACAGATAAACAGTCAACAACTGGAGATTAGTAATGTATCAATATATATTAGTCGGCATTATCTTTTTTTGTACAGGATATGCCGTTTCCTATTGGGTAAAGGGCAAAATTACTTCCCGGAAAATCAAGGCGGCGGAAAATGAAGCTTCCAGAATAATAGATGCCGCAAAAATAGCTTCTGACGCTGTTGTTAAAGAGGCTCAGGTAGAAGCCAAAGACAGGCTTTTTAGAATGAAAAACGAGTTTGATATCGAAACTAAAGAAACGAGAGCTGAGCTGAAGAAACGGGAAAAAAGATTAATCCAAAAAGAGGAAAGCATAGACAACAAGCTTGAGCAGATTGAGAGGAGAGACCGGGAAATTTCAAGAAAAGAAGCCATGCTTCAAAAAAGGGAAGAGAACATTGAGCAAAGCGAACTTAAATATAATGAGCTGATAGAAGATCAGAAAAAGCAACTGGAAAGAATATCCGATCTTACAGCTGAACAAGCCAAGGATCTTCTGGTCAGGGCAATGGAGAATGAAGCAAGGCATGATGCCGCAAAACTGATAAAAAAAATCGAAAACGAAGCGAAAGAAGATGCTGACAAGAAAGCAAAAAACATTATGGCAACCGCTATACAGAGATATGCAGGGGAATATGTTGCTGAGCGTACCGTTTCTGTAGTTCAACTGCCTAATGATGAAATGAAAGGAAGAATTATTGGAAGAGAGGGTCGTAATATAAGGGCGCTTGAAGCTGCAACCGGGATCGATCTTATAATAGACGATACTCCTGAAGCAGTAATTTTATCCGGATTTAATCCTGTACGAAGAGAAGTGGCACGAATATCACTTATGCGGCTCATATCCGATGGCCGGATTCACCCGGCCAGGATAGAAGA
>JAUPLM010000054.1 GCA_030836965.1 Thermodesulfobacteriota bacterium
CGAAATACTTTCGTGTATTCCTGCGGTTAAAATATTCGCCTTCCTTGTACTTGGACAAAATTGGGCGTTCTTCAGAGGTCTCAATATGACGGCTTATTCTTCCGTGTGCAGAGTGGGCTTTCTTATCTTTTTTATGCCGCTCCGGCGCCGTTTTGATTCAAGGCGTTTAATTTCCGAATTGCGGGAAGGTCTTGTTTTTATGCGGGGCTTCTCACCTTCAGCGGCTTTTCGTATCATTTCAACAAGGCGGCTTATGGCATCTTTCCGGTTTTTGTTCTGATCCCTGAATCTGCGGGCGGTTATCATTAAAACGCCATCCGATGAAACTCTTTTTCCTCCTGTAAGTTTAAGCCGCCTGCTTACTTCATCCGGAAGAGAAGGGGAGTTTTTTATGTCGAAACGAAGCCGGACCGCGGAAGCTACTTTATTGACATTCTGGCCCCCCGGCCCGGAAGAAAGAATAAACTCCTCCTTGATTTCATCTTCGCGTATCGATATCCGGTCTGTAATATAAATCATGGCAGGATGCGTCTCGATGTCCAGTAGTATTTATTCCAGTAAGGGTCGTCAATGCTTGAAATTGTAACACCTTTCCGGCTCGATGTATGGGCAAATTCACCGTTACTGAGATATATCCCGACATGCCTTTTTATTTTAGGCGGCCTGAAGAAAACCAGGTCACCCGGTTTAAGCTCATTTTTATCAACAGGAACGCCGGTGGAAACCTGTTTTTCCGTATCGCGTGGAAGCGTAATTTGGAAAAGATTCCCATACACGCTCATGACGAATCCCGAACAATCGGTTCCGGATGAACTTGTTCCGCCCATGCGGTGCGGGGTATCCGCCCATAATTTCACTTCTTCCCGCAGCATCTGCTCCACATCGATCTTATATGTCTCTGAAAGATCCGGTCCTTTCTGATAGCTTGGCGCGCATCCTGTAATGAGTAAAAATATAATTACGGCCGCTGATATAATACTTATGTGAAGATCAATATATTTACGCATTAATTCGCTGATTTGTTTTTCATAAGTATTGAAGATCTCCGCCGCCGGTCCGTCCGCCATACCGATCTGCAGGAACTCAGGCAGGGTCAACGTATGCTGTTTCGGTTCAGATTATTATGATAAATGATGTTTTGTATAAACGATTCCAATTTAATAGTAAAGTATAAAATAAGCTCAGGGCCTGCATGGATATCGTTTATAAAGTGTCCGGTCAGATAGTAAAATACATTGTTACTTCATATACTCCGTTTTCAAGATTGGCGGAGGTTCTGAGTCCGCCTTTTGAGAAAACTTTCATCATTTCGATGTTTGAGGAGAGAACATCCGCGGTAAATCCCTGCAACCCTTCTTCTTTAGCAAGACGTATAAGCGTTTGGTACATATATGTCGCTATTCCGAGGTGCTGATATTTTTCGTCAACGATAAAGGCGATTTCCGCAAAGAGGTTCTGACGGTTTTTCAGATACCTTGCTTCTGCTATAATATGTTCATGGCCTTGTTCTTCAATTACTCCGACAACAGACATCGTCCTGCTGAAATCGATATTAACATACTCCTGCATTCTGGAATGGGGCATTGTCTTAACTGTTGAGAAATATCTGTAATAGACGGCTTCGTCGGAAAAACGATAGAAGAGCCGGCGCATCTCTTCTTCATCGGACGGTTTAATGGCTCTGAATTTTACTGTAATGCCATTTTTAAAAGTATTTTCAGTATTGATCCCGTCAGGACATAGATCCCCGCATCCGGGCAAAAAAATCTGGTCGTGATATATGATCCTTTCCTGCTTTGCCTGTTCGACGAGCTTCGGGCGGTCAGCGGGATGAGCTATATCGATCAGCGCCTGGGCCCTTTCACGCACAGTAAGGCCGCTGAGATGAGCCGCACCGTATTCGGTAACAACAAGATCTACGGATTCTCTGAGACTGAATCTGTTATGCAGACTCCCTACCGATATTCTGATGTTCGGTTCGCCTATCCGGTTTCGGCTTGGAAGCGCAAAAATATTCCGTCCGCCTTCTGATATTTCAGCGCCAGTAAAAAAATCCATTGCTTCTCCCGGACCGGCTGCGACAGCTCCTTTACCGATATTGAGAGCGATAAGACCTGACAAATCAACTTTCCTTGCCTGAAAAACAGCAATAAACTTGGGGTTGCTTCCGATTTTTACAGGGTCAAACACTTTTTCTATACTCTGGAATTCTACAAGGGGATTGCGGTTTAACCATGACATAAGCTCCGGCGTTCCAAGAGCATAAGAAGTAAGAGACTTTCCCTGCCAGATATCCTTGTTCCTGTTTGTGACGGCTCCGCTTTTCATAAGGTCCATGAGAGCGTCCGTGAAGAAAGGAGAATGTATTCCGAGGTTGCGCTTTTTGGAAAGATGACGGCTTAAAGCTTCAAACAGCGGCCCGATTGAAAAAGATATACAGCTTCCGTTTTCAATGACAGATGCGACATTGGCAGCGACCTTGTCAAATACCGCATCATCATGCCAGCGGGGGAAATATATGGGCTCGTCAGTTGAATGAACCATCAGATCGAAATCTGAAACATGTACGAAGGTATCTCCGAAGGTTTCCGGGATATTTGTGTTTATTTCTCCGACTACAACAGATGCTTTTTCCATCGCCTCGCGGGCAACATCTATGGCTATTCCGAGACTGCAGTACCCTGATTTGTCCGGAGGCGAAACCTGAACGAAGGCTACATCTATCCGGACCCGTCCCGTTTTTATAAGGCGGGGAATTTTAGAAAAACGGCAGGGAATCAGATCAACTCTTCCGGCAGTAATCGCTTCTCTTGCCGCCCAACCGGAATAAAAGGTTTTGAGGCGGAATTTTTGGGAATAAAGCTCTTTAATCGAAACCGTGTCACCGAGGCTTACAAGCTGTATCAGTTCGAGATCCTCCAGGTTTGGAGCGCTCGACGCCATCAGGTGCTTTACAAGCGTTCTTGGTTCAGCGGCTCCCGTCCCTATGAAGATGCTCATTCCCGGTTCGATAATTTCAAGGGCCTTGCCCGGTAAAGCGATTTTCTTGTCCAGCATCTGATCACCCTGCGATAATTGAATCTTCCCGGTTCAACCAGCGGGGAATACTGCCGTAAGGATTTTGTATTTGTTGTTTCAGGCTAAGGTAATTTAAGCCGGCAATTGTTGTGAAGTTTAAGAGAATTGGCCGGGACTGTCAAGGATGAGTTTTCATATGGAAAAAAACAGAGGAGCGCATTCCCTGCCGGAGAGCCGGTCAATCGGTGTGGCGGACGGATCTGCGGCGGAGAATGCGTTAATGCAATGATTTATATTTCGGGATGGATATCCTTTGAATTAATTTTTTCTGTGCCGCTCCTTCCTGGAATTTTCAGAATATGAACCGATCTCTCTGAACCGCTCAATGCCCAGAATCTCTCTGACTCTTATCAAAAACCGGAGCCGTTCAAGAGCAATTGCCGATCGCGTTTTTTCCAGTGTGTTAAATTGTTCTATAACCGCAGCTTCATTTCCTGTCCTGCTTTCAAGAAGGTTGCGCAACTCAAAGCGATCTTTCATGATTGTGCTTCTAAGATCAATTATTCTGCGCGTGCTTTCAACAAAAAGGGCATCTATCTTTTGAATCTCATTCTCATTCAGGCTGAGTTTTTTTGATATTGAAGAATCATGCCACCATTTTCCTCCGTGCACACCGTCTCTTCCGAAGGCATTGGAAGTCAGAGCGATAAGAATAATAAAAATACACAAAAATAGTTTTCTGATTATCATGACACTATCCCTCCATTTCTTGTTTCTGATACCGTATTATTTCCGGATGACGGTAGAATAAAGTCGATGAAATTGTCATCATAATCCGGATCAGCATCTCCGTAAATATCCATATATTCGAGCGGAAGATCATTTTCGGCAAGCGAGTCCATCTCCGTGTCAAATAAATCTTCTGAATAAATTTCGCTGACGTATGAACCGGTTTCCGTTGTAAATAAGTATTTCACGGAGTCGGAATGCAATGTAATTGTAAAAAAAAGAATTGTAATTGCCGCCGCGAGGGAAGTTCGCAGTCCGAAAACCGGAAACAGGTTCCTTTCCGGTTTTTTTACATAAGCGGTAAATCGTCTTTCCGGAGCCGGAACCGCCAGCTCAGCAATTCTCCCGAGCTGTTTGAGATCATTCTCAAAACTCCCGATGGCGGAACTGCATACGGAGCAATTTGAGAGGTGCTCCTTTTCGGCAACGGAAAGCAGCGCTTTGTCCGCAACCGCACTTATTATCCGATCCTCTGTAAGATGACCGTTATCCTTCACGGCATACTCTCCTTCAATAGTCTTTTAACGGAATCATCATCGTTTAATTTTTTCAGAGCCCTGTAAAGATGAGTCTTTACCGTGCTTTCATTTTTATCAAGAGCGACGGCGATTTCGTTTATTCCCAGATGGTCGAGAAATCTCAATAAAAAGACCTCTTTTTCAAGATTTGAAAGTCTGCTGAGAACATCTTCAAACTGCTTCCAGAAATTTTGCCGCATTACATTATAAAGCGGATTCGCGTCCGGCCTGCCGTCAGGCTCCTTATCAGACTCTTCATCGTTTTTAATATTCCTGTCCGGTAAAATCCCGAACAGCGAAACAAACTGATTTTTTCTTTTAAAATCTTTGACCTTGTTCAGGGCTATTGAAAATAGCCAGCTTTTGAACTTTTCGGCGTCTTTCAGCCCATTAATGTTTTTAAAAGCCTGTGTAAAAATATCCTGGGTCAGGTCTTCCGCATCCATCCTGCATCTGGTCCGGTAATAGACCATCCTGAAAATTTTGTTATAATAAAGATCGGCCAGTTCGTTAATGGCGTGAATGCTTCCCGAAACGGCTTTTTGGACCAGTAAAACTGTTTGAGCTTCAAACGCTTTGCCGGCGCTGCCGGGGGTCGGATATCTGTTATCGGGGTCTTTTGACATGCCCGATAATAACCGTTACCCCGGCATAAGTCCATATTTTATCTCGAAGAGAAGATCCGGATATGCATGCCCGGTAAAAGAAGAGGCGGAGGCAACGGAGGAAAAAGAAGCGGAATTACCACCGCACTTTTCCTGATTGAAACATCATCATAACAGTCCCTGTCGCCCCTGTTCGTATCATTATGTCTCATCCTGTAATTATGCCTGTTGTCCAGTTGCTGTTTGTGCTCGAACCTGATTCTTTCCCGGCCGGAGAAATGCCCGTCATACATTGATCCTGACCTTTGATGATCTGATCTGTCATGCTGTCCTGAATACCTTTTTTCAAATCTGCCTGCCTGTGATTCGCTGACGCCAATAAGACCAAAAACCATTAGAGTAATAAAAATTACATAAAGTCTTTTCATATGCCCTCCTTTCGTGGCTTTTTAACTCCATAGACGAATGAGGGCCGGAATTTGTTTACTTGTTCCAGGAAAAAAGCGCGGCCCCGACAGCAATTGAAATCGCCGTCATGAAAAAGAGAACGGCCAGCTCAGGGGTAACATCGGCGAGTGTGGCGCCGTCGTTCATAACCTTGCGGACGGCTGTAAGCATGTGGGTTAATGGAAAGAGTTTTGCGATTAATTTCACCCATCGGGATGAGCCTTCGAGGGAAAACCATACTTCGGATAAAAACATCATAGGCCAGGAAATAAAATTTACAATACCGCTTGTAAATTCCTCACTTGTTCCTCTCGCTGCGACAACAAGCCCGTATGCGCTGAGGCATACTCCTCCTGCAAGGAAAATGATAAACAGGTCAAAATATGATCCTTCCACCTTGAAGGAAAATATAAAGCTGCATCCTATCCAGACGATGGCAACGGTAAACATGAGGATGAATATACGGGAGAGAATCTGGGCCGAAAGATATTCGAAAGCTGTCAGTGGGGTTGCGTTAAGACGCTTCAATACTCCTATTTTACGATACCGGACAACGACATATCCGACCCCCCAGAGGGCGCTGAACATCATGTTCATTGCCAGGATCCCGGGGAAGAGCCAGTCTATGTATCTTATCTCTTTTCCTTTGATCTCCCTTTTTTCGGCAACCACTTTGCTGTCCGGGAGGAGACTCCCCTTGAAGAGTTTTTCTATTATATATCCTTTCGGAGAACTGTCGCTTACCCAGTATTCATTTTCCGGCGATCCGGCCATTACAAGAAAATCAATCTTATGATGTTTTAATTTTTCAATTCCGTCATCAAAGGTTTTAAAACCGATAA
>JAUPLM010000055.1 GCA_030836965.1 Thermodesulfobacteriota bacterium
CGAGTATTCCATATTCACCGAGACCACGTATCTGTTGATAAACGGCGTTCTGCCTACAAGAAAGCAGCTTAATGCTTTTTCAATCCTGCTTAACGATAATTCCCTTATACACGAAGACATGCAGTCGTTTTTCCAGAGCTTTCCGAGAGCCTCCCACCCGATGGGAATTCTTGCTTCGATGGTATCGGCTTTAAGAAGCTTCTATCCCGAAATAAAAATATCCGAAGAGGAAATCAATCTGACCGTTACCCGGCTCCTTTCCAAAATCCGGACACTTGCGGCAATGTCTTACAAGATTTCAAGAGGGCACAAGGTTGTTTATCCCCGTCCTGATCTCTCATACTGCGCCAATTTCCTTAACATGATGTTTGATACCCCTGTAAAACCATACCAGATTGACGAAGATCTTGTAAAAGCCCTGAACGTTTTCTGGATTCTTCATACAGACCACGAACAGAACTGCTCGACATCAACTGTCAGAATGGTCGGAAGCGGGAGGGTCAATCTCTATGCTTCCATCTCAGCCGGTGTGGCTGCGCTATGGGGCCCCCTGCACGGCGGCGCAAATCAGGCTGTTATAGAAATGCTGACAAAAATCAGGGAAGAAGATGGCGGAAATGTCAGTAAAGCGGTTGAAAGGGCGAAGGATAGAAATAATCCTGTAAGGCTTATGGGTTTCGGGCACAGGGTCTACAAGACCTATGACCCAAGGGCCAGAATAATGAAAAAGACATGTGACCAGGTGCTCGAAAAACTTAAAACTATCGACCCGTTACTTGATATTGCAAAGAACCTCGAGGAAGTTGTATTAAAAGACAGTTATTTTGTTGAACACAATCTCTATCCCAATGTTGATTTTTACAGCGGTATTGTTCTCAGGGCTCTTGGAATACCGACCAATATGTTTACTGTCATGTTTGCAATAGGAAGGCTTCCGGGCTGGATTGCCCAGTGGAAAGAGAGCGTCGATGATCCCAACTGGAGATTAAGCCGTCCGCGGCAAATATATGTAGGCCCGCCTTTATCAAATTATGTTCCAATTGATGAAAGATGATAGGGCTGTCTGCCTGTTAATTCCAACGGGAGCTTCTAAAAGACTCCAAGGGGCCTTTTAAATGTGAATTCTGCCGGATCAACTGCCAGTTTTTCCCATGCGGTATTTAGATTTCCCCCGAGTTCCGCGAAGGGAGCCGACCGCACAAAGACGGTGAAACCTGTAACGAGGGTCACAAGCCCGAGAGGCCTTAATAGAAAGAAATCTGCAACCATTGCCCCGGCATCCGGCTGGCTCTGTTCCATATATGTTTGGGCAAGTACTTCTGAACCCAGAGGAATAATTACCATCGCAGCGATTGTAAAAAATACAGTGACCATTTTTAATATTTTATACATTTTTCCCCCTTTCAGTTAAATTAATTTTATCATAAATTAAACGCATCTTTTTCTATCTTCAGCCATTTTCCGTTAAATAAACCCCTGCAAGAACAAATACCGAGCCGATTATAAGATTTATGCCGATATTTTCTCCAAGGTAAAAAGCGGCTATAATATATGTCATTGGAGGGATTGTGTAAAGATAAACTCCAACTTTCTGGGATTCTGTCCGCTCCAGCGCGACAAAATATAGCATGGTTGCAAGGAATGAACATGTTATTCCGAGAAAAGCGATGGCAAGCCAGGCATTTCTGTTAATTGAAAGCATGGAAAAACTGATTCGGTGCATTTCAATCCATCCGAATGGAATCATATACAGGGAACCTATAAAAGTTACTATCGCCGTAAGCTCGAGCGCATTCATCTTCTTTGTCATGTTCTTTCCCAGAACGGTAAAGATACCCCACATGAATATGCTTGTAAATACAAGAAGATCTCCCCAGAGGTGCGCCTTGATATCAAAAGAAGAAAGAGTGTTCAGTCCCATGACTATAATGACGCCGGATATTGCTATCAGCAGGCCGATTCCCTTTTTCAGGGTAAGTTTTTCGCCCATGAACAAAACTGCGATAATCAGGATTGAAACCGGGCCGGTGACTGCATAAAGGGATGCATTGGATGCAGTCGTATACTGGAGTCCGATTGTTTGTGCAGAATAGTGAAGTCCTGTTCCGAAAAGGCTCAGTAAAAAGAGCTGCCCAAGCCAGGTTAATCCTTCATACTTAAGACGACGGCCCCGGACAAAAAACCAGAGAAGAAAACAGCAGGATGAGATCAGAAGTCTAAGGGTTACAAGCGTCAGCGGTGGGACGCTTTCGACAGCAACCTTGGTTGCGATGAAAGAGATTGCCCAGAAAAAACATGCTATGCATAATGCTATTTTTGCGGTAAACGGGACTTTGTTAACTATCTCGGTAGAATGAGCCATGTTCAGAAAAAATTCCCTCGATTCAGGCTGCTTTATGTTATATCATACTATGACTGCTTCGTAAAAAGTCATTCCGCTTTGTTGCGCTTCATCTTTCGTCATTGCAGCGTACCAATTAGTACGCGCTCTTCGGGCCCCGCGTTTGCGGTATTCCTAAAGAATCGCGCGCCATGCATAATGAGCTTTTTACTCTGCTGTCTGAATTTGTATTTTTTACGAGAGCATTATACTATGAAACTTCTTGGATTTTAACAAAAAATATAATTATTGCAAAGGTAAAAATGAGAGTCTCCCCTAAATATATCGAAGTTGCCGTGGCGTTGCCGGTTTGGGGTACCTTTACATATCTGGTTCCGGACAGTCTGCGGGATATATTATTGCAGGGTAAAAGGGTTCTTGTTCCGTTCGGGCAGCGGAAAGTAACAGGATATGTTCTTGAAGAGACAGAAAACAAAGATGAAAAAGAAATAAAGGCCATTTCAGATATTCTTGATGACAGCCCCCTTTTCCCTCCTTCTATGATTCCGTTCTTCAGATGGATTTCGGATTATTACATGCATCCTGTAGGCGAGGTGATAAAAACCGCTCTTCCAGGCGGCCTTAACATGTATGAAGTTTCAAATCTTTCTATAACGGATAGAGGGAAAGAGGCCGTCGACAATAAGCGGCCCGCATCCTCTGAAGAAAGAATACTCAGCCTACTCATAGAATCTCCAATGGGTGTAAAAGATCTTTGCGCGGAACTGACAGGCAAGCCTCCAG
>JAUPLM010000056.1 GCA_030836965.1 Thermodesulfobacteriota bacterium
ACGACGTTCTTACAAATTTTAAGCGTTTCCTCCGGTTGTGAAATTTCTGATTTTAATCCGCCTGATGCATACTTTTACACTTTAATAAGTTACTAATTTAGTTTGTTTTTACATGGCTGTCAACAGGATAAAGGGGCGGGTTCAGGAGGCGAATTTTCCCTGCCGGGAATCTCTCTTTTCAAGTGTGTTTTTTATGAGGGCTATTGTCTTTGCTTTTTCAAGAGACCAGACCGGAGCAACAAGTTCATCCCGGTGAGGATCTCCGGTTAAACGCTGTATTACCATGTCTTCAGGAAGAATCTCCAGGAAATCGCAGACAAGTTCTGCGTACTCATCCTGCTCAAGACATCTGTATTTTCCGCTTAAATAAAGACTTTCCATTTTAGTGCCTTTAACAACGTAAAGAAGATGGATTTTAACGCCGTCAATTCCGAGACCGGCTATGGCTTCAGCGGTTTCAAGCACATGTTTTTTTTCTTCTCCGGGCAAACCGAGAATGACATGCGCACAGATTTTTATACCCCTTCCTTTTGTTGATTCAACCGAATCCTTGAAACATTTATAATCATGCCCTCTGTTTATGAGCAACAGTGTTTCATCGCTTGCAGACTGCAATCCGTATTCGATCCAGACCAGGCTCTCTTTTGCATAGCTTTCCAGAAGCGCAAGCACCGGCTCATTGACGCAGTCCGGCCTTGTTCCTATGGAGAGGCCAGCGACATTTGCAACCGAAAGAGCTTCGTCATAAAGTTGTTTCAGCTTTTCAACCGGTCCGTATGTGTTTGAATAGGATTGAAAATAGGCAATGAATTTTTCCGCCTTGTATCTTCTTGAAAGTGCGGCTTTCCCTGCTGTAAGCTGTTGTGAAACCGAAAGCCCTTCGGCGTGCGCTCCGGTTCCGGAACCCCTGGAGTTGCAGTAAATGCAGCCGCCGGTTGAAACAGCACCATCCCTGTTCGGGCATGTAAATCCGGCGTCGACCGTTATCTTCTGGACCCTGCATCCGAAAATGTTTCTGTAATAGGTATTTAAGTCGTAGTACCTGTTTTTCAAACTCCTCTCCCGGATAGAGTTAATTGCAAACCCGCCTGTATTCAAAACTTGTTTACTGATGGACACTAATTATATATAGTGTTAATAAAAAAAGGAAGTTGAATATTTACGAAATAGATTTGATCCGAGAATGGAAGATAATGGGTGTTTATCGGAAATGTTATGATATAATAGTAGTTGGAGCAGGCCACGCCGGATGCGAGGCGGCTCTTGCCGCAGCGAGAATGGGATGCAGCGTTCTGCTCGTTGCCATAGACCTCGACAAGCTTGCAGCGATGCCGTGCAGCCCATCCATAGGAGGAATGGCAAAAGGGCAGCTTGTAAAAGAGATAGATGCTCTCGGCGGAGAGATGGCCAGAATTGCAGATAAAACCGCCATTCAGTACCGTACCCTCAACACAAAAAAAGGGCCTGCCGTTCATTCATCCAGAACTCAGAACGATAAATCCCGCTATCATACCGCCATGAAAGCGGTTGTTGAAAAACAGCCGAATCTCGATCTGAAGCAGGTTTTTGTCGAGCGGCTTGTCGTTGAAGGGAGCCGAATAGCCGGTATTGAGGATTACACCGGTTTCGGATATCAGGCTAAAGCGGTTCTGCTCGCAACGGGAACGTTTTTAAGCGGGCTTATACATATAGGTTTTAATTCCATGAAAGCGGGAAGGGCCGGTGAATTTGCCTCATACGGCCTGCCGGCACATTTGAAAGAGCTCGGTTTCGTTCTTGGAAGAATGAAGACCGGCACTCCTCCCAGGTTAAAGAAATCAAGTATAGATTTCACCGTATTCTCCCGGCTGGACTCGGAAAGTGACCCAACACCCTTTTCCCTTTTTACAACGAGCATCACCCATCCGCAGTTGCCGAGCTATATGGGCCGGACAAACGAAAGAAGCCGTAAAATAGTCATGGAGAATCTTGATCGTTCCGCATTGTACGGCGGTGTAATAAAAGGGGTTTCGGCAAGATACTGCCCTTCGTTTGAAGACAAGATTGTGAAGTTTCCGGAAAGGGAGACCCACCACGTAATTCTTGAACCCGAAGGGATTGAGACGGATGAAATATATGCAAGCGGCCTTGGAAACAGCCTTCCGGTCGAGGTGCAGATCCGGCTTGTGAGGTCGGTTGAAGGACTTGAAGAGGCTGAAATAATGCGACCGGCTTACGCCATTGAATATGATTACGTAAACCCGGTACAGCTTAAACAGACTCTGGAGACAAAACTGATTTCAGGTCTCTATCTGGCAGGTCAGATCAACGGTACTTCCGGTTATGAAGAGGCGGCGGCCCAGGGAATGTGGGCCGGCATAAATGCGGCGTGCATGATTCAGAAAAGACCCCCTTTTATACCGGACAGGTCCCAGGCATACATGGCTGTCATGGTGGACGATCTCGTGACGAGAGGAACATGTGAACCGTACCGGATGTTTACATCAAGAGCCGAATACAGGCTCATGCTGCGGGAGGATAATGCCGATCTGCGGCTTATGGATAAGGGACATGATCTCGGCCTTATCGATAATGAGACCATAAAGGATCTGCATGAGAGGAAAAAAGAGATTGCGGAAGAGATAAAAAGGATCAAAAGCGTTGTTATAAAGCCGTCGAAGGAAGTAAATGAATACCTGTCGGATCGCGGTACGGCTCAGATAACAAACGGAATTCATCTTGACCAGCTTTTGAAAAGAAATGAACTGGATTACAGCGCTGTTTCAGTTCTTGCCGGGAGTAGTAAGAGTATAGGAAAAAGGGCGGCAAAACAGGTTGAAATCGGGATCAAATATGAGGGATATATTGAGAGGCAGTTAAAAGAGATTGAAAAATTCCGGAATCTTGAGAAAATAAAAATCCCCAAGGTCTTTGATTTTTCGAATGTTCACGGATTATCAAATGAACTTAAGGAAAAACTTACGCTTGTCAATCCGGCATCTCTCGGCCAGGCTTCACGGATTGACGGGATGACTCCTGCTGCCGTCTCGGTCCTTATGATTGCCGTAAAGGCTTCAGGAAAAGAGCATGCAAAAAGCCGGGTGTGAATATAAAGGGGCAAATGGACGGAGACAAAAAGTGAAAGAATGATTCTTCTCCCAAACGGCCGGGAAAAGAAACAAAAAAATTGATGAGGGGTTTATATGGCAGATACGGCAGATTACTATAAATTGCTTGGTGTCGGTAAAAACGCTTCTGAAGGTGAAATAAAAAAAGCCTACAGGAAGCTTGCTATGAAATACCATCCCGATCATGCCAAGGATGATAAGAGCGCCGAGGAAAAATTCAAGAAGATCAGCGAAGCATATGCGGTTTTGAGTGACAGTGAGAAGCGAAAGCAATACGACGAATTCGGTTCGGCCGGGTTCCATCAGAAATATACACAGGAGGATATTTTCAGAGACTTTGACCTGGGAGATATCTTGAGAGAATTCGGTTTCGGCGGCGGAACTTACAAGGGAAGAAACGGCGGCATGCGCTTTTCCTTCGGGGGGGGGTCCCCTTTCGGAGCCTATTCCGGGCAGAGGGAGCAGGTTAAAGGCCAGGACCTTATGTATGAACTTCCTCTGACAGTGGAAGAGATTACCACCGGCACAACCAAGGTAGTAAGTTTCAGGCATGACAGGCGTTCCGAAAAAATCACAGTTAAAATACCAAAAGGTATGATAACCGGTAAAAAACTGCGCCTTGCCGGAAAAGGCGAGCAAAGTCCATACGGCGGACCTTCCGGAGATCTTTATATTCAGGCGAAGGTGATTGATGACCCTGTCTATACCGTAAAGGAGCATGATTTATACATAGAAAGAGATATCAGACTGACTGAAGCTGTTTTAGGCACCAGAATATCCATACCTACTCCGGAAGGCAGGGAGTTAAGCCTCAAAATCCCCCCCGGAACAAGGCAGGGAACCAAGCTGCGTCTTACCGGCCACGGCCTCCCTCATATGCAGGGTAAGAAAAAAGGGGATCTTTATGTTTCTGTCCACATTGATATACCGCGTAATTTGAATTCGGAGCAAAAGATACTGATGGAAAAACTGGCTGCATCAGGTTTGTAACGAATTAAATTAATTGACAAGAAGCCTTGTTAAATGTATTTCTACTTAAGTTTTTTTGTGTTCCAGTGTCTCAGCCGGTTTATTTTTACAGCGGTCCTGCTTGCAGATTATATATGCCGGAACTTATTCCAATTATAAAAAAAGATACCATTGACAGAAAAGTCGATGAAATTGCCCGCAGGATTTCAAATGATTATAAAGATTCAGAGCTGATTCTGGTAGGCATATTAAAAGGCGCTTTCGTATTCATGTCCGATTTGATGAGGCGCCTTACTATTCCTGTTCAGATCGATTTTATCTGCGCCTCAAGTTACGGCTCGGGTACTTCGACATCCGGTAATATAAAATTGACCAAAGAACTTGGGATTGATATACATAACAAGCGTGTTCTTATTGTTGAAGATATAATAGATACCGGTCTGACTCTTGCGTATCTTATTGAATATTTAAGATCTTTCGGTCCAAAAAGTATAGCGGTCTGCACTATGCTCGATAAGCGCGAACGGCGCAGGACCGATATAAAGATAGACTATTCGTGCTTTGTAGTTGAAGAAGGTTTTCTCGTCGGCTATGGACTTGATTATGCTGAAAACTATAGAAATTTACCTGAAATCTACCACCTCAAACTTTAAGCAGGGGGTATGCCATGTTAGTTACCTGTACGGAATGTGACACCAGTTTCACGCTGGAGGATAGCGGAATAAAAAAGTCGGGTTCAAAAGTCCGGTGTTCCCGCTGCAAAAACATTTTTGTTGTATATCCTCCCGGGTCCGATTCAACTTCTGGAATTCCTGAGTCTTTTGCGGAAGAGTTTGAGGATTTGGAACCCGGATCAGGTATAGAGGGAGTACTTTCCGTAGCGGAAGAGTTCGATTTTGATGAGCTCGACAAGATGCTTGTAGCAGGTGACGATCTCGAGCTGGTGGAAGCATCTGAAGAGGTGGAAGAAGAAC
>JAUPLM010000057.1 GCA_030836965.1 Thermodesulfobacteriota bacterium
AAAAACGCAGGAAATAATTTCTAACTTACTAATGGGCTTTTTGCCAAACATCTCAAATCGGTTCGCATATAACTTTTTACGAGATCATCAAACATGATGAACTTATAAAAAACCGTCAATAAAAAAAAGCTGTATGGAAAACAAGATACTACATATTATACGTGTATGGCGAGAGGTTTTTTATAACGATCTCTGTTTGTCCTATAACCGGAATAATAAAAACGGCAGGACTATGGCAAAGCTTTAAAATTTTCCGTGACGGACAATCTCTCCATCCGTTACATATATGACCTCTTCGGCGATATTTGTGGCATGGTCGCCGATACGCTCGATATGACGGGAAATCAGAAACATATTTATCAGAACGCCTGTATCATCGGGCATCGCGCAGATCGATTGTTTCAGCTGTTCATAAGCCCTCCCTACAAAGACGTCAACATCATCATCCATTAGACACACTTTAAACGCCGTATCCGTATCGAGCCGGACCATTGCGTCAAGACTCATCTTTAGCATGGTACTGGCCTTTTCGGCCATTGTCGCGTAATCGAAAATGAACTTGAAATCCCTGTTTTTTGAAATGGTTTTGACGCGATGAGCTATATTCACGGTTTCATCCGCGATCCTCTCAAGATCATTGTTGATTTTTATCACGCTTACCAGAAACCGCAGATCAACGGCCACCGGCTGATGCAGCGCCAGCACCTTTAGGCACTCTTCCTCGATATCCACTTCCATCTCGTCAATCTCATAGTCCATCCTTATTATCTGCTCTGCGATATCGGCATCTCTTTTATCAATGCTTTTAATGGCCAGTCTTACCCGGTCTTCAACCAGAGCGCCGAGAGTAAGGATGCTTTTTTTGATTTTTTCAAGTTCTCTCTGAAAATGTTTTGCCATATTCACCCCTTGTATATCAGCCGAAACGGCCGGTTATGTAATCTTCAGTCTGCTTGAGCCGGGGACGTGTAAACAAGGTATCGGTTTCATCCAGCTCGATAAGCTTTCCCATGTAAAAAAAGGCGGTCATGTCGGAGACTCTTGCGGCCTGCTGCATATTGTGTGTCACGATAATGATCGTGTAATTTTCCTTTAGCTCTCCTATCAGATCTTCAATTTTCTGAGTTGCTATCGGGTCAAGAGCCGATGCGGGTTCGTCCATAAGCACGATTTCAGGCTCAACGGCAAGGGCCCTCGCGATGCACAACCTCTGCTGCTGGCCGCCTGAAAGCCCCAGCGCCGATTCATGCATGCGGTCTTTTATTTCATCCCAGAGAGCGGCTTTTTTAAGGCTCTCCTCTACTCTGCTTTCAATAAGCGCTTTATCCTTAACGCCGTTAACTCTCAGTCCGTAAGCCACGTTTTCAAATATATTTTTCGGAAAAGGATTGGGTTTTTGAAATACCATGCCGATGTGCCGCCGCAGCATAACCACATCAACCGACGGTGAATTGATATTGATATCGTCAAGAATGATTTCACCTTCAACCCGGCTTGAAGGGATAAGATCGTTCATTCTATTCAGGCAGCGTATAAATGTGCTTTTCCCGCAGCCCGAAGGGCCGATAAGAGCGGTAACCTGAGATTTTTTAATATCCAGGGAGATATCATAAAGAGCCTGAGCCCTGCCGTAATAAAAATTAAGATGTTTTACACGCATCTTGTAGTTTTCGGTCATGATAATCCTTCTTATTTCATTCTTTTACGAAGCCGCGCCCGCCATACGATTGCGGCAAGATTCATACCAAGGACAAGGGCTATCAGAACAAGCGCGGTGCCGTATTGGAGCGGACGGGTGGCCTCGATATTTGTTCCCGCAGTAGCAAGAACATATATATGATACGGCAGAGCCATTATTTTATCAAAGGGGGATGAAGGAAGATCCGGCGTATAAAAAACGGCTGCAGTGAACATGATCGGTGCCGTTTCTCCAGCCGCCCGGCTTAAACCGAGAATTGCGCCTGTCAGGATCCCCGGAAGCGCCGCGGGGATCACAACTCTGTAAATTGTCTGCCATCTGGTGGCGCCGAGCGCCAGCGATGCTTCCCGGTATGTATTGGAAACCGATTTTAACGCTTCTTCGGTGGAACCGATTATGACCGGGAGCGTCAGAGCGGCAAGAGTCAATACCCCGGCAAGAATGCTTTCGCCCATTTTCATCCATATGACAAAAAAAGCTAGTCCGAACAAGCCGAAAACAACCGACGGAACCCCTGCCAGATTGCTTATTCCAAGACGGATCAATCTGAGAGTTTTTCCCGGGCGGGCATATTCATTAAGATAAACGGCGGAGGCAACACCTATCGGTAGGGCAACAACGATAGCGCCGATGCCAAGACAGAGCGTTCCCACGATGCAGGGCAGAATGCCGCCTTTTGTCATGGACTCAAGCGGAGCCTGAGTCAGGAATTCCCATGTTATGGCCTTCCAGCCTTTGAGAATAATAAAAAAGACGACCAGCAGCAAGGCGATGCAGTTAATAATCGCAGCCATCCTGAAAAGCATGAAAAGAAACCGCTGAACGCGTTTTCTGCGGCCGAGAACTTTTCCTGAGGAGAGCCCGAAAGTCTTGTTTTCTTCCATCAAAGCGATGCCTCCCCTGTCTGACGGTATCTATGGGCAATATGATCTGCTATAACATTAAACATAAATGTAAACAAAAACAGGACAATACCTGTTGCGAAAAGGGCGTAGTAATGATCTCCGCGAAACGAAGCCTCCGCCATTTCAGCGGCAATGCTCGCGGGCATGGGCCGGACCGGGTCGAAAAGGGATTCCGGGATCATGGCTGCTCCTCCGGCAACCATAAGCACCACCATTGTTTCTCCGATGGCTCTTGACATGCCCAGTATGACGGCCGTGCTTATGCCTGAGATCGAAGCCGGGAGAATGACTCTTACAAGGGTTTCCCAGTGAGTAGCTCCAAGAGCGAGCGAACCTTCTTTAAGCGCTGCGGGCACACTGTATATCGCATCCTCGGAAAGACTGCATATTGTCGGGACTGACATGAAGGAGAGCATTAGTGCCGCGTTGAACAGGTTCAGTCCGGTAGGAATTCCGAACGTCTCCTGAAGAAACGGGGCAACCACAACCATGCCGAAAAATCCTATAACAACAGAAGGAAGGGCCGCAATCAGCTCCACGACCGGTTTCACTATTTCCGCTACCCGTTTATGCGCCAGCTCCGCAAGATAAACGGCTGTCATGACACCCAGCGGGATGGAGATTGCCGCGGAGACCATAGTTACCGCGATAGATGCGATAATAAGAGGAAATATGCCGAAATCAGGCGGGCTTGAAGTAGGGTACCAGTATTTGCCGAAGAT
>JAUPLM010000058.1 GCA_030836965.1 Thermodesulfobacteriota bacterium
TCCTGTACCATTGCCCCGATCTTACCGGAATAGGGGGTGAAATAAGGCCGGGGATTGTTCACAGGCTCGATAAGGATACGTCAGGAGTGCTTGTTGTTGCTAAGAACGACGCCTCCCTCGCTTCTCTTGCATATCAGTTCAGGGAAAGAAAGATCAGGAAAAAATATCTTGCTCTTGTTCATGGAAGAATGGAACAGGATTCAGGTTCAATAGCGCTGCCGATAGGAAGGCATCCATCCGATAGAAAAAAAATGTCCGTCCTTACACGCAAGCCGAGGATGGCGGAAACCGCATGGGAAGTTGAAGAACGGTTTGAAACCGCAACACTGATCAGAATAGACCTTAAAACAGGCCGGACTCATCAGATAAGGGTTCACTGCGCGGCAATCAGGCATCCTGTTGTGGGAGACCTGGTCTATGGCGGCAGGTTATCGTCAAAACCGAAAGGGAAGGATCCAGCATCAAGCGGGCTGGGATCGGCTAAAAGGCAGATGCTCCACGCCTGGAAAATAAAGTTAATCCATCCCGTTACAAAAAAAATAATGGAATTTGAAGCCCCTGTTCCCGTGGATATGGCTGAGCTGATATCGGAATTGAAGAACCTTAAATCATCCCCTTGAAGGCAAAGAAAGCGAGAGACAGAAGCCCCGCAGTAGCAAGTCCTATCGAGGTATCCTGAAGCGGTTTCGGAACTCTTGCAAGAAGAATCCGCTCGCGTATTCCTGCAAAAAGTATGAGAGCCAAACCAAATCCCGAGGAATATCCGAAAGATGATACGATGCATTCAATGAAGTTATAGTCTTCGTTGACATTTATGAGACATACTCCAAGCACCGCGCAGTTTGTAGTTATGAGAGGAAGATAAATCCCGAGGCCTGTATAAAGTGCCGGTACGCTCTTTTTTAGAAACATTTCGACAAACTGAACAAGCGCTGCGATGACAAGAATAAAAGACATTGTTCTTAAATATTCCAGCCCGAACTTTCTTAAGATAAACATCTCTGTCATCCAAGTTATGGCGCCTGCGAGCACGAGAACGAAAATAACAGCCATTGCCATACCTGCCGCCGTTTCCATTTTTTTTGATGTTCCGAGAAACGGACAGTTTCCAAGATATTGCATCAGCAGAATGTTGTTTACAAGTATGCAGCTTATAGCAAGCAGTACATAATCACCCATAAAATCTCCTTCTACCCTTTTTTGCCAATAAAGTTCATGACGCAAAGCATGAGTCCAAGGCACACGAATGCGCCCGGCGCTTCAATCATAAAATTAAAAGGCTGAAAAGAAGGGCCGAAAACCGTATGCCCGTAAAAAGTTCCGCTTCCTAATACCTCCCTGATAGCGGCAAGAACCGTCAAAGAAACCGCATAACCAATTCCAAGTCCGAGCCCGTCGGCAAACGATGGTATCATGCCGTTTTTATATGCAAATGCTTCCGCCCGGCCAAGAGGGATGCAGTTGACGACAATAAGAGGTATGAAGATCCCCAGTTTTAAAAACAGAGGATAAGTATATGCCTGCATGAGAAGTTCCACTACCGTTACAAAAGTTGCTACTACGATTATAAAGCAGGCTATCCTTACCTTTGAAGGTATTATTTTACGCAGCATTGAAACAAGAACGTTGGAGCCGACAAGTACGAAAATTACGGCGACTCCCATTCCAAAACCGTTCTCAACGCTTTTTGTTACTGCGAGGACGGGACATAAACCGAGTACCAGCCTGAAAGGCGGAATTTCTTTCCATAAACCTTTTGTAAATTCCTGAGTAATGGTCTTTGCCAATTTATCTCTCCCTTAAAAATAATAGGATTCAAGGATTCGAGGGGTCAAGGGTTCAAGTGAACAGACCGAAGGCCAAAGGTAGTTAGGCTGAAGACCATTGGTAACTTCTGACTCCTTATCCTAATCTTTTTTAACTTTGTGCCTTTGCCCCTTTCTTCTCTTTACTTCAACTCATTCAACTTATCTGAAATAGCAGGCTTGATCCGGCTGTAAATTTTCACCGCATCCGAAACGGCATCGGCAACGCCGCGTGATGTTATCGTTGCTCCTGAGATGGCGTCAACCTGGCCGCCTTCCTTTTTTATTTTGAATTCTCCGGTTAAAGGCATGCCTTTGAATTGCCCCGAAAAGCGCGGGTCGGTTTGTGCCTTTGCTCCTATGCCGGGAGTTTCGCTGTGCGTGGTGATGCCTATTCCCACTATTTTGTCATCCGTTACATTGACCCCGACCATCATGGCAATATCACCCTTGAACCCTTTGCCTGTAGTTTCAAATGTAACCATTTCAGGTTTTCCGCCGGATTTGCCTACAAAGACATGTCTTTCAGTTTCTCCGTCTTTGATTTTAAAGCGGTCCTTTATCGGATCATTAGACGATCCTTTTAAAATATCACGGATCGCAGGTCCCTTGACGAATTCGAGCTGCTGGTTTTCGATCTTCTCCTGCGTTCCGTCTCTAAGAGCAGCAAGGAGTCCGCCGGAAAAGGCGCATAGCACGGTAAGTACAGTTATCATTCTGATTATTTCACGCATGACTGCCGACCTTTCCAAGGGCTTTCGGCCTGATCTTGTCTAAAAGCGGATTAGCAACGTTCATGAGAAGAATCGCGAAAACCACTCCGTCAACATGTCCACCGATGTTTCTGATAAGAATGATCATGACTCCGGTTCCTGCCCCGTAAATAAGCATGGGAATAAAATTGACGGGAGAAGATGAGTCTTCGGTCGCGAGGAAAAAAGCCCCCAGCAGAGTGTTTCCGGTTAAAATATGAAACAGTGGACCCGTAAAACGGCCCGGATCGGAGAGATGGAAAATAAAAGCGGTGATTATAATGCCCGCAAGGAAAGAAACAGGTATTTCCCATCTTATGATTTTTGCTGCGATAAGATAGATTCCGCCGATAAGAAGTGCTATACCGAAGGCCGATCCTATGCTTCCGGCCTGTTTCCCGATGAAAAGATCAAAGAGGTTATAGGCATCAACTGCCGACGGACCGCTGTGCTTCAGGGCGGCAAGAGGATACGCCGCCTTGAAACCGAAGTCATAGTTAAGAAGGGCGTAATCTATATCAAAAATGTTTTTCCAGGAGAGAGTAAGAATGGCTATGCCGATCAGCGCGGGATTGAACGGATTTCCGCCAATTCCTCCGTATATGTGTTTTCCTACAACCATAGCAACAAAAGTTCCGGTTATCACCGCCCACCAGGGAGTTGTCGCAGGGAAGAGCATTGCAAGCGTCATCCCTATTAAGGCCGCATTTCCGTCTCCGATTGAAACATTCCGTCCGGTCAGGCGATTTATCAGGTATTCCCATATGATAGCGGAAGAGATTGATAGAGCGACAACCCCGACCGCAGAGATTCCGTACAGATAAAAGCCGTGAAGAACGGCGGGTAGCGCCGCAAGCATTATTTTGTAACTACGGGTCGATATCCTGCTCCCGCAGTGCAGAAAAGGGGCAGGGGAAACAATAAGTATTTTACTATCAGACATTTGGCGCCTCCGCAGCGCTGATACGCTCAAGTTCATGTTTGGCAAGCTTAATGTATTGCAATAAAGGCATCCTTGATACGCAAACATATGCGCAGAGGCCGCATTCAATGCATGAATAAAGGTCATAGTCGTCGGCCGCTTCCCGATATCTTTTTGCCTCAAGGTATCTGACAAGCATATTTACGGGAATATCCGCCGGACATATCCTTACGCACTCTCCGCAGTTTATGCATGGGTAGTCCGAAAAAGGTTCGATCGAATCTTTTTCCTGGAGCATGATCGCGTCGGTATCCGGTAAAACCGGGTAATTTTCCGAATAGATGCAGGTGCCGGTCATCGGTCCGCCGAATATCAGCCGGTCTCCGTCGTTAATGCTGATATTGAGAGCCCTTAATATATCTCCTGCGGGTGTTCCGATTCGCGCGCAAACAAGTTCTTTCCTATCCTTGTATATGACGGTTATTATCTTTCCGGTTGGAATCCGGTTGTGCAAAAACGCGTATCCCAAAGAGGCAACCGCTTCCGCGCTTATAATGCAGATACCGTTATCTTCAGGAGTTTTCCCGGCCGGGATTGTTTTGCCCAGCAGATCCCTGATGACAAGCTTCGGGAAGGCGGAAGGGTACCGGACGCCGATATTCCTGATCTCAGCCTCGATATGTCCGTATCCCTGAACGGATTCTCTGCGGACAGCGATTACAACATTATTGATGCCTGGGATT
>JAUPLM010000059.1 GCA_030836965.1 Thermodesulfobacteriota bacterium
GCTTATGATTTCACCGCCGAAAGCCTCGGCCGTTTCGATCCCTGCCGACGTTTTCCCTATGCCGGTCGGCCCGCAGATAACTATAAGAGATGGTTTCTGGTTCATATAACGTACCTCGAATTTCGTACATCGAATTTCGCACATCGAATGTCGGGCATCGGACATCGTTTTTTTCGATATTCAAAGTTCGACATTCGATATTCGTTCTTTTCCCTTTTTCCTTCTGTCTTCTGGCTCCTGACTACTGCTCTTATCATACCATTCTCTCTATCTCTTTCAGCTTTTTGGCGAGCCTTTTTGCTGATATGGGAACCGGAGTTTTCAGCTCCTGCGCGAAAAGAGATACCTTGTATTCTTCAATAAGCCAGAAATATTCTTCGATGGCTTTTTTCTTTTCTTCGGAAACAAGAGGAGTCAGGCTTTTAAGAAGTTTATCAAGAGAGGAGGTATGTATTTCAAGCTCTCCTGATCTGGCCTTTTCCTTTTCAGGCTCGATTATTCCCCTCTCTGCCCTTACCGATACGGCCTGAAGGTATCGCGGAATATGTAAAAGACGATCCGGCAGATATAACTGCATGAAATTAACGGGCAGCAATCTGACGGTTTCATTTTCGAGCCTGCCGAGAAGGTCAGAGGCCTCCTTATTCCGGGAAGCCTTTTTTTTCAACTCCTGCAGGTTTGTCATGGTTTCATGAAACGACTTTAAAACAGGGGCTATAATTTTAATTTTTTCCTGCCCGTATGGAAACATATTTCTGAGCACATTAAGGGCGTGCGAGTCGAAATCCTCTCCGGTTCGTATAACGACATTAAAAAGCTCACTTATCACGCTCCTGAAAAAGAGCCTGTCGAATTTTTTTACGCCTCCGAAAAATCCGGTATATTCATGAAGATCTCCGGGAAGCGCCAGGTGTTTTTTTGCATGTTTGAGCTCCTTTTCAAAAACCGCCATAAAGAGCGCTACGGTTCCTTCCGCGTGTGATTTCAGAGCCTCTTTCTCCGATTCAAAAATCCGAAGGTTGACGCATCCTTCATCTTTTTCAAGCCCCGGGAAATATATCCGGGATGTTTCTTCATTTACCTTTATTGTTACGCTTTCAGGAATATCGGCAAAATCCCATTTGGTAATGCCGGTTACCTCATGCGTTCTTCTTGCTTTTTCAAGTAAACCGGTGTCGGTCTTTGCAGAAAAGTCTTTTGTCAGAATCAGTTTATCCCTGCCTGAGTATATCTCCTCGCCTTTCGGGCCGGTAATCGAAATGCGCATTTTGAGATGTTCGGGCAGCGCTTCATCAGACCACGCGGCAGCCGGAATATCCGTTCCGAAGTTTTCAAAAATGAATTCCGAAAGAGCCGTCTTAAGTGATCTTTTCCCCCGCGGCATTTTTGCCATTATGGTTTCGACTGTCAGTGACAGGGGAAGCAGTCTTTTCCTGTATTCCTTGGGAAGCCCTTTCATAAGAGCCGTTATCTTTTCTTTAAGAAGTCCCGGCACAAGCCATTCGGTTGCTTCGGGCGGTACCGTTCCTGAGTATGCAGACGGAATTTTAACCGTTACACCGTCTTCGGGTTTTCCGGGATCGAAGCTGTAGAGGCAATGAAAAGGTTTATCGCCAAGCTTAAGATTATCCGGATAAAGCGCTATTTCCTCTTCATCCGGATTATAGCGGAGGAAGTCCTCCTTTGTCATGCGCAGAAACCGGTCGCCGCCTTTGCTCTTTATGTATTTTGAAAGGGTGCGGATGTCATATATGTCAGGGAGGTTTTTCCTGTAATACTCAAATATCGCTTCATCGCCCGCGAAGATATCTCTTCTTCTGACCTTGTTTTCGAGGTCTATTATCCCGTCTTTAAGATTTTTATTGTAATCCATGAAGGGAAACGGAATTCTGACATCCCCGTCAACTAACGCCCGCCTTATGAAAATTTCGGAGGCCTCCTGCGGATTTATCCTTCCGTATGATACGCTCCTTCCCGATGCGATTACCAGCCCGTAAAGGCTTACCTGTTCAAGAACGACCACTTCTCCCCGTGCCCGCTCCCAGTGGGGTTCATGATAAGAATACCTGCACTGGTCTTTTCCTATCTCTTCTATCCACTGGCTTTCAATGTTCGCAACCGTTCTTGCGAAGAGCTTTGAGGTTTCCACCATTTCGGCAGCCACTATCCATGTTCCGGGATTTTTGAACAGGCCTGATCCGGGAAAGATCATGACCGATTTTTCCTTTGTCCCCGAGAAAATATTCTTCTCCTTTTTTACCGCGATGTTGGAAAGAAAACCGCTTAAGACGGATTTATGAATCGCTTCATATAAAGGGCTGTATACGCCGGGTTTCTTTTCTCCGGTTAACGCCGTTTCCTGTTCTGTCAGGATATCCTTGATCTGCAGGTATATGTCGCGCCATTCCTTCATTCTCCTGAAAGAAAGAAAATTCGCCCGGCAGAATTTTTTGATGCCTGCCGTGATTTTTACGCCTTTTAAAGCATCATTGAACCTGTTCCATATATTCAGAATGGTTACAAAATCGGATTGGGTATCGGCAAAGAGCCGGTGAGCCCGGTTGGCCTCGTCTATTTTACCGGCAGGCCTCTCTCTCGGGTCCTGGCAGCTTAAAGCCGCGGCGATTACCGTCATTTCTTCAAGACAGCCTCTTTTCCGCGCTTCGATCAGCATTCGTGAAAGCCTCGGATCGACGGGAAGAGAAGCCATCAGCCTGCCGTTTTGGGTCAGAGAGAATCCGGATTTATTCCCGCTGTCGCGGGCGATTGCTCCCAGTTCCAACAAGATATCATATCCGTCCCTTATGCTTTTGGGCAAAGGCCCGTCAATGAAAGGGAAAACGGATATATCGCCTAAATCCAGCGCAATCATTCTGAGTATGACTTCCGCGAGGTTGGATCTTAAGATTTCCGGAAGCGTATAGAGCGGGCGGGAAATGTAATCTTCTTCAGGATAATGGCGTATGCAGACCCCGTTTTCGACCCTTCCGCATCTCCCCTTCCTCTGGTCGGCGCTGCTTTTTGATATCTTCACGACGGGCAGGGCGGTTGAACGGGATCTCGATGAATAGTGGGATATGCGCGCAAGGCCGGTGTCTATTACATATTTTATGCCCGGTATTGTAATCGATGTTTCCGCTATGTTTGTCGCTATGATTATTTTTCTTGCCTGAACGGGTTTAAAAACCCTTGATTGTTCAGAGGCGGGAAGCTTTGCGAATACAGGCATCAGTTCAACCGATACGTATTTTCGTCCTTCGAGAATTTCGGAAGTTTCACGTATGTCCTGCTCGGTCGGCATGAAGATGAGAATGTCTCCGGCGCGGCTTTCTTTCATGAGTTTATCGACCGCTTCCCCAGCAAGATCAACGTGGGTTTTCTCTCCGCTCTCTTCGAGTTCCGGATCAACGGGCATGTAGCGCGTATCAACCGGGAACATCCTGCCTGAAACCTCAATTACAGGGGCATTGTCAAAGGCTTTTGAAAATTTACCGGTATCGATTGTAGCCGAAGTTATTATGATCTTAAGGTCGCGTCTTTTTCTTAAAAGATTTTTGAGAAGTCCCAGAATAAAATCGATATTGAGACTTCTTTCATGCGCTTCGTCGACTATTATGGTGTCATATTCATTCAGATACGGGTCCCTGTGAGCCTCGGCGAGGAGGATCCCGTCGGTCATTATCTTTATGAAGCCATCCTTACGGGTTTTGTCCGTAAACCGGATTTTATAACCGACCGATTTTCCTGTTTCTTCTCCGAGTTCTTCGGCGATTCGGGCCGCGACGGTGATGGCCGCAATTCTTCTCGGCTGGGTGCAGCCTATTTTGCCGTATATCCCTCGTCCAGCCGCAAGACAGAACTTTGGTATCTGAGTGGTTTTACCCGATCCTGTTTCGCCTGAAATTATAACCACCCGGTTTTTTGCAATCGCCTCTATTATTTCATCTTTTTTGGCGGTTATGGGAAGGGCCGGATCGAATTTAACTTCGGGGAGACACTTTTTTCTTATATTTATTTGATATTGTTTCATTATCCAATAACCCGAAAAAGCCGGGATATACGCTCCCTCATAGCAGGAAGCGGGGCATCAGCCCGTTATCCCGGTTCATAAGGCAAAGAAAAAGTTTTTGCTTCAGGCTGATAGTACACTTTTTACGAAGCCATTATTATTAATTCCTTGACACACACCTATTTATTTGGCAAGAAATCTCTTTCCCCGGTCATAAATGGGGAATTATTTAATAAACCGCTAAATACATTTGATAAAACCGGCTTTAT
>JAUPLM010000006.1 GCA_030836965.1 Thermodesulfobacteriota bacterium
GATATGCGTTATGCCGGCCCGAGAGAAGCTCTTCTTCATGCAACATTCCGCCAGAACTACGGCTGTTCACGTATGATAATCGGGCGTGACCATGCAGGCGTCGGCGACTTCTACGGCATGTTTGAAGCACAGACGATTTTCGATAAGATTCCTCATCCTAAAGAAGCTGGTAAGGCGCTTCTTTGCAAGCCGCTCATGATAGACTGGACATTCTACTGCTTCAAGTGCGACGGCATGGCATCTCACAGAACCTGCCCTCATACCAAGGCTGACCGTGTTATCTTAAGCGGAACAGCGCTCCGCAAGGGTCTTTCCGAAAACACCCCGATTCCGGATCACTTTGGTCGTGAAGAAGTACTTGTGATTCTTAAGGAGTATTATGCAGGGTTAACCGAGAAGGTCGAAGTAAAACTGCATGGAGCAGCTATCGGAAAATAAATTTTCGGTAAAATGTTCCTGAAGTATAAAAAAAAGGGAGATGGTTTGAAACCATCTCCCTTTTTTTTATACTTTATATCATGTCTCCAATTCGGAAATGAGCAATTTTGCGCAAGCTCAAGAAAATCAAGGTATTGCGCGGAGACATACGCATAGTATGTCGCACAAGAAATCCCGCAGATTGACACAGAGATCGCTCAAAAGGGCCATTTCCGGATGGAAACTATTTAAGGAGGAAACATGAACAAGCTGGAGCTAATTTCGGCACTCAAGAATGAAGCGAACATCTCAAAATCGGAAGCAGCCAGAATAGTTCAGATTTTTTTTGACTCAATGGCAGATTCTATGGCAAAGGGAGACCGCATTGAGATACGCGGCTTATGCAGCTTTTATGTAAAGAATTATAAAAGTTACACGGGCAGAAATCCAAAAACCGGCGAGAAAGTGACTATAAAACCTAAAAAACTACCATTCTTTAAATCAGGTAAAGAGCTGAAAGAACGGGTAGATATTTAATTAGTGTCTGGTTTTGAATCTATAACGGATCAGATAAGGCCCGCCCTGATTTTAAATTCTTTCATCAGAAAAGGAGCAATTCCGCATGCGCTTCTTTTCACCGGAACGGAAGGGGTGGGTAAAGAGGCTGCTGCACAGGCATTTGCAATGGCCTGTAACTGTTTGGGGGGGACTCCTTATGCATCCTCTGTGAATTCCCCAAAGCCCGATTTAATCGGAAAACCGGAAAGCGGCGGGCCGTGCGGTATTTGCGGTTCATGCAGAAAGATTCTGTCAAACAGCCACCCTGATATTATAAAGATAAAACCTGCCGGACCTTATATAAAGATATCTCAGGTTCGTGAGCTATGCGAGATCCTTGCATTTAAACCCTATGAAGCAAGAATACGCACGGTTATTATATCTGATGCCCAGACAATGAACAAGGCAGCCGGAAACGCTCTTTTAAAATTGCTGGAAGAGCCGCCTGAGCGAACCATTCTGATTCTGACCGCAACCGAAAAATCGGATATTATTCCGACCATAGCGTCACGGTGTCAGCAAATAAGATTCAACCCTCTTTCCGAAAAAAGGCTGGCTGAAATGCTGATTGAAAGCAAAGGGATTGAACCTTCTGAAGCAGCCATATTCGCAGCCATGGCAAACGGAAGCTTTACCCGCGCTCTTCTATTAAGCGACAGAAGCCGTATTAAAAAAAGAGACTGGCTTGTAAATGAAATTGAAACTTTATCATTGAAAGAGACAGGGAAGTGCATGGCTTTTGCTGAGAGATTGTCACGAGAGAAGGATGATTTCTTAGACTCTCTCGAAATACTTAATATCTGGTACAGGGATATCGCCATTTCTAAATATAATCCCGGAAAGAGCATATTCTCGGATATTTCTGATAAAACAAAAACTGCGTCGCCAGGGCATACGGAAAAAGATCTTCTTTCAAAATTTGACTTAATCAGGGGCGCCCGCAAAAACATTCTGGCAAATGCGAATTTAAGGCTTACCGCGGAGACCCTGGTATTCAGACTTGTTCAAAATCAAATGTGACGGCTTCGTAAAAAGTCATTATAATGCACTTTTACTTTGCTGTCCTATTTTATGGTTTTTCAAAACCGCCGGTTAGAGATCTTTGAAGAACGTCCAGTTTTGGCCAAGTACAAGGAAGGCGATAATTAAGGCGTCGGTTTTGGGTTTATAGTTCCTGGTTTCTGGTTAAAAGGGAAAAACCAGAAACAACTAACCAGAGACCGAAAACCAAATCGTTATAGTAATCGGGCAAAAGGAGACGTTATGCAAAGTGCTCGTTTAATAAGGAGAAGAAAAGTCCTGTATTCCGGACTTAATATATGAAAGTTGTCGGCATCAGATTCAAGCCCGCCGGGAAAGTATATGACTTTGACAGCGGCGCATTTGTCCTCAGTATCGGAAATAATGTTATCGTTGAAACCGAGCAGGGGATAAGTTTCGGCACTGTGACTGTTACCCCTGCCTATACTGATCCTCCTCATAATAAACCGCTTAAAAAAGTGATTCGCCTGGCAAATGAAAAGGATTACCAGCAAAAAGCGAAAAATGCGGAGACGGAACAGAATGCCTATGCTTTTTGCATCAAAAGCATCAAAGAGCTTGACCTTAAAATGAATCTTTTCTCGGTAGAAAACTCTTTTGATGCAAGCAAACTGATATTCTATTTTACTGCGGAAGGGCGTGTAGATTTCAGACAACTGGTTAAAATACTTGTAAAAGAGCTGGGTGTCAGGATCGAAATGAGGCAGGTTGGAATCCGTAATCAGGCCAAGATGTGCGGAGGACTCGGAAGATGCGGCCGTGAAATCTGCTGTTCACTCTTCATGGATAAATTTGGCCCCGTTTCAATAAGGATGGCAAAAGAACAGAGCCTTTCCCTGAATCCGACTAAAATTTCCGGCCAGTGCGGCAGGCTTATGTGCTGCCTGACATTTGAACATGGAATAGTCCCAGTGCTTCCGGGGGATAAATCGTTTGAAGGTGAACCTGCCGGAAATGGGTGTATAAGAGTTGAAGAGATTGA
>JAUPLM010000060.1 GCA_030836965.1 Thermodesulfobacteriota bacterium
ACCAATCCTTTACAGGAATAAGTGATAAAGTCGATACTTGCGGCGGATTTGAGCATGGTCCGCGATGAATATGCGTCGAGATGGATCACGTTTTATAGAAAAAGAATGAAAAAATTAAAAGAATCAAGCCAAAAATAAATCTTCAGAACTGCATTTTAATTCAACACAAAGATGCGAGGAATTAGCTATGGTAGAGAAAATCGAGTTTTTTACAGCCGGGTGTCCGAGATCTCAGATCACAGAAAAGAATCTGCGTAAGGCATTACAGAAAATGGGCATGGTAATTGTTTTTGAGGGAATCGACGACCCCAAACTGCATGAAGCTGCCGGTGTAAAGGCTTTTCCAGCCGTCAAAATAAACGGTGAGATCAAATCCGAAGGCGCATTTCTGACGACAGATGCATGTATAGAGATCTTATCCGTATTTAAATAAAAATAATAACGATGAAAGCAAATTAATTACATAGTCCAATCGGGTTACCTGATATTGTTGCCATAAAGGAAGATGCGGGTATGAATGAAACAATCTGCAATGAAAAAAGGCAAATGCCGCTGAATATGGAGGAGGCTTGCAGCAGGGTAGCCAGTTTTTACCATTCCGGAAACAACTGTGATAAAGCTGTCTTTCTCGTGCTGCAGGATCTTGAACTTTTGCCTAAAGAGCATTGGGATTTTACGGAACTATATACTAACAAACCGGATTCGGAGCATTTTTTATGCAAGGTATTTGCTGCCGGAATTATTTCAATTTATCTGGATATCGTAACACGTCGCTATCAGGAACTCGGACCGGATAATTCTAAAATCCCGGAACCGATTGAGCGTGTAAACGGTTTGATGAATGCCTTATTAAGAGAAACTGCAGACGGAAAACATTTCAAACTAGAGGATTTTGATCCTTTCAATAATGACACCTGTCTAAAATCCGGTTTTATTTCTGAAAAAATGAAAGAAGAATACCGGCAAAGAGCCATTAAACTTGCAACTGATTTTCGGCAGGAATTTAAATGCAGTGATTGTGTAGATGTACTGGGATTTGATCCGTTCAGTTATGAACTTTACGATGAAGCTATCCAGGAAAAGATTGAACAAGGTGAATGGATGGAAAAGTGTGTGGATTGTATGAAACATATAATCCGGGCTTTCTATTGTGAAAGATGATCAGGACCATAAAGGTATCCCATATATAGACGAAAAGCGGATAAAAATAAAGACGGACAATGATCGGATAATTGTATAAACCCACAAAAAAGGAAAGGAAGAGACATGAAGTCAACAAAATTGATAATTTATTGTTTGGCGTTTGTTATTGCCTTTGCTTCCACACCGGCATTTTCTTCAGATGTTGTCACCAATGAAAAGACAAAGATAACTATCGGCTACTGCCCTTACGGTATGCTGGAAACATCGGTGATGAAGGAAAAGAAATTCTATCAAAAGTACATGCCGAATGTAGAGGTAGAATGGTTTTTCGGTCTTTACAGCGTTCATCTTATCAACAACTGGGTCGCCGGAAAACTGGAATTTGCTTATCTTGGAAACATGCCGTCAATCATGCTCCAGGGCAAGATGAAAAACACTAAATGGGTGGGAAACGCCGTTTATACCAAGGGAGAGGCCGGCGCGATGACCGTTCCCAAAGGTTCCACCGTCAAGAATATCAAGGACCTTAATGGAAAAACCGTAGCAACCGGTATCGGATCTTCTCACCACAGACTTCTCGAAGTAGTCCAGGAAAAGGAAGGTATCAAGTTCAATATAGTGAATCAGGCGCCTGAAGTTGCGATAGGTAATCTCGAAGCCGGTAAACTCGACGGTTTTGCCTACTGGCCGCCGTATATCGATATGACCACACACAGAGGTATCGGTACTCTGGTTCCCCCCGGAAACTTCAAGCAATACGAACCTTACGTGAATGCCATCTGGCCGATTGTCGTCAGCGAAAGCTTCGCAAAAAAACATCCGGAGATAGTCAAGGCGTTTGTTAAAGCGGATCAGGACCTTCACAAGTTCATGAAGGAGCGTCCGGATGAGGCAGCCCAGATCGTTTTCAAGGAAACAGAAGGTAAGATTCCTCTTGAGGTATTGAAAGGCTCTCTCGCCAGGTATGGATACGCCTCTAACATCAATAAGGAGCAGATCGATGTCATGCAGGCCGACATCGACTTTCTCCACAGCCGCGGATATCTGAAGGATCATTTCAAAGCCGCGGACTGGGCGGATACCAGCTTTTCTAAATAGTGTCCACCCGGAAACTATATTCGGACACATGCAAGTTTCCAATTCGGAAATAGGCAATTTTGGGCAAGCTCAAGGAAATCAAGGGATTGCGCTTAAGACGTACGCATAGTACGTAGCACAAGAGATCCCGCAGATTGACACAGAGATCGCCTAAAAGGGCCATTTCCGGATGGAAACTAAATAGCGGACTATATAAAGACACTAAATATGCGGTACCGGCCTCATTTTCAGGCCGGTACCGTAAACCCGAACCGGATGTTATCCAATGAATAATCAGACGAATACCATTTCCAAAGAAATTAACGAATCCGACTTTGTCTTTGAAAAGGCGTCTTTTTTTTCGAAGATTTTTAACATTAAGACTGTCCTCAATACTGTGTCCATTTTGTCGCTTTTCGTAATCTGGGGACTGCTGGTGCATTTTGGAATTTATCGCTTTGTATTGATTCCTGGCCCGGCAGAAGTCCTCGAATGGGGAATTGATTGGATGGGAAGCAAGGATTTCTGGATCGATGCATCCCTTTCCACGCTGCGGGTCCTTGGCGGATTTACATTCGCTTGCCTCATTGCGATACCGACCGGTCTCATGATCGGGTGGAATAAAGTCTTCAGCGACCTGACATTCCCGACACTCGAGATCCTGCGCCCCATTCCGGGGATCGCTTATATTCCGCTTGCGATCCTCTTTTTCCCATGGGAAGAAGCCAGTGTTGCCTTTATCTGCTTTGTCGGCGCATTCTTCCCGATACTGCTCAACACGATTACAGGTGTCCGGATGATCGACCGGGACTTTTTCCGGGCCGCCCTATGCCTCGGTTCCAAGCCCAAACACATTTTCTGGCATATCGTTGTACCGGGAGCCCTCCCTTCAATTTCGACTGGAGCGGCCCTTGGGATGGGAATCGCCTGGATGGCTGTGGTTGCCGGTGAAATGATCTCAGGGAAATGGGGGCTCGGCTACCGCATATGGGAAGCTTACACGCTGATCCGCTATCCACTGATCGTAGACGGAATGATAGTCATCGGCCTTTTAGGCTTATGTTCTTCAGTGATTATCCGCTATATCACCCTGCTCCTGATTCCGTGGCGTAAAGCTATCACCGAATCTTTGGACGAGTCGATTACCAAGTAAAGGAGAATCGGACGTGTCTACAAGCGAATTGAATAAATCGTTTCATTTCTGGAAACAGGTAAGAAGAAAAGTAGTCAACTGGACCACGTTGAGAAGAATCATGTCTATTGTTCTTTTCCTGATGGCATGGTCAATTCTCGTCCAGTTTACCGGACATTTTCAACAGATCCCCAAGCCCTTAGCCGTCTTTCACGCTCTGTTTCAACTCGAACCGGGAGTCATCTTTACTGAGATACTTCGAAGCTTTCTTCGTGTCCTGGGAGGTTTTCTTATAGGGCTTTTGATCGGATTTCCTCTCGGAGTGGCCATTGGGTATTCACGTATAGCCAATTACCTGTTTTTCCCGGCGGTAGAAATGGTACGCCCCATACCACCGATTGCATGGATTCCACTGACGGTGCTCTTTTTTATCGAAATCGAATCCCAGATCGTATTTCTGACTTTTTACGGGGCCTTTTTCCCCATCGTTTACAACACAATGGGCGGCATTTCGGAAGTTGACATCAGGCTGCCACGGGCTGCAATGTCTTTCGGAATCAACAGAATGGGCATGTTGTGGAAAATTATCCTTCCGGCAGCCATGCCCCAGATCTTCACCGGAATGAAGGTCGCCATCGGCATCACATGGCTTATGGTAGTGGCGGCGGAAATGATCGCAAGCAAAGGAGGACTCGGTTACTGGGTCTGGCATCACCACACACTTATGGAATACCCGATGGTCATCCTGGGAATGGGAATTATCGGCCTTTGCGGCGCGCTTTGCAGCCTGGGCATTGACGCCGTAGGAAACCATTTCATGAAGTGGCGGAATATCTTCTAGAATGCTACATTGGTAATATCGGAGGAAAACATGGCAGACTCCAATAACAGGGGTGAAGTCGTATTCGAGGATGTAACCCGGGCGGTTAAAACTCGGAAAACAGAAGAGATTATATTGCATCACTGCTCATTCGTCGTTGAATCGGGCAAACTGACCGTCCTTATCGGACCTTCCGGATGCGGAAAAACAACAATCATCAACCTGGTCGCCGGGTATGAAACACCGGATCGCGGCAAAGTGTTAATAGATGGCATACCGGTGACAAGACCGGACTGGGAGCGTCTGGTGGTTTTTCAGGAAACCGCTCTGTTCCCGTGGTTGACCTGCTATGACAACGTAATGTTCGGCCCGCTGGCGACAAAAGTTATGACCCGGCAGGAAGCCCACGAGCAGGCGATCAAACTTCTTGAAAAGGTCGGCCTTGGGGATTTTATGGAAAAGTATCCCATTCAGCTCAGCGGCGGCATGCAGCGCAGAGCGGAACTGGCCCGGGCGCTGATCAACCGCCCTACCATCATGCTCATGGACGAACCCTTCCGCGGACTCGATGCCATGACACGGGAACTCATGCAGGAGTATTATCTGCGCCTGGTCGAGGAATCACACGGCACACACCTGTTCGTCACTTCCGAGATCGAGGAGGCCATTTTTCTCGCCGACAAGCTTATTATCATGACCAACAAGCCGAGCCGCGCGAAACGGGTTCTGGATATCGACCTGCCCCGTCCCCGGAAGGCAGAGGTTCTGAGGTCCAAACGATATCTCGAGCTTAAAGCAAATACTCTCGAGATCCTTCATGAGGAAGCTGTAAAGGCATCCAGAGCTAGCGGGAAAGCCGATATCAATATCGAAGCCAGTATCAGAAAGTGATCCGGCAGGTTGCCGGGTCAGGTAAAAACATTTTTTAAAAACGGAAAGGTATATAACATGGGCAACAACGTCTCCAGGCAAAACGGAGAAGGACGTATCTCCGTCAGGGATGTCGAAAAGGTATATGACCCGGAAGGGGTGAACGTCCGCGCACTAGAGGAATGCAACATGGAAATCGAACCGGGAGAGTTCGTCATGATGGTCGGTCCCTCTGGCTGCGGG
>JAUPLM010000061.1 GCA_030836965.1 Thermodesulfobacteriota bacterium
AACAAAGGAGAAAAGCCTATGAAACGACTATGTCTTATGTTGTTATGCGCATTCGCGGTGATTGCGCTGGCCGGAATAAACGCAGACGCAAAAACGTGCGTTTACTGCTCTGAGGGGAGTCCGGAAGGTTTTAATCCCGCTTTTTACACGGCCGGAACTACGTTTGATGCTTCTTCAAGACCGATTTTCGACCGACTGGTTCTTTTTGAACTTGGTACAACTAAAACAATTCCCGGACTGGCGGAAAAATGGACCATATCTCCGGACGGAAAAACCTACACTTTTAATCTGCGCAAAGGCGTAAAGTTTCATACCACGAAAAATTTCACCCCGACACGCGATTTCAATGCCGATGATGTAATTTTTACCTTCGAGCGTCAGCGCGACAAGAATCACCCCTATCACAAGGTATCCGGGGGGAATTACGAATATTTTGTCTCAACCGGCATGGCGGCGCTGATCCAGAAGATCGAAAAGAAAGATGACTACACCGTGGTATTTCATCTGATCCGTCCCGAAGCCCCTTTTATCGCAACCATCGCCATGGATTTTGCCTCAATTTTTTCGGCCGAGTATGCAGATAAAATGATGAAGGCCGGGACACCTCAGGAAGTCGATCTGAATCCTGTCGGCACCGGCCCCTATGTGCTGGTCCAGTACCAGAAGGATTCAACCATCCGATACGAGTCGCACAAACAGTACTGGAGAGGCCCGGCAAAAATAGACAAGCTTGTTTATTCCATTACGCCTGATGCCTCTGTGCGCTATGCCAAACTCAAAGCCGGGGAATGTCATGTAATGCCATACCCCAACCCGGCAGATCTGGCCCAGATGGCCAAGGACAAAGACATCAAGCTGATGCAGATGGAAGGTCTGAATGTAGGCTACCTCGCGTTTAACACGGAGAAGAAGCCATTTGATAATGTAAAAGTGCGCCAGGCGCTCAGCATGGCTGTAAACAAGCAGGCCATAATTGACGCGGTATTTCAGGGGGCAGGCAAGATAGCAAAAAACCCGATTCCGCCCACTATCTGGTCGTACAACGATAAAGTGAAGGATTATTCCTATGATCCTGTTGCGGCTAAAAAGCTTCTTGCCGAGGCTGGTTTTCCAAACGGTTTTGAAACCGATATCTGGGCAATGCCTGTGCAGCGACCCTATAATCCGAACGCACGCCGCATGGCTGAAATAATTCAGGCGGACTGGGACAAAATAGGCGTTAAAGCAAAGATCGTAACCTACGAGTGGGGTGAATACCTGAAACGCTCGAAAGAAGGCGAACATCAGACCCTCCTGCTGGGATGGACCGGCGACAACGGAGATCCGGATAACTTCCTCGCAGTTCTTCTCAGCTGTGATGCTGTAGGCAGTGCAAACCGCGCCCGCTGGTGCTATAAGCCTTTCGATGATCTAATTAAACAGGCCAAAATAACCTCGGATGTTGCGGAACGGACCAGGTTGTATGAAAAAGCCCAGGTTATATTCAAAGAGCAGGCGCCGTGGGTCACCATTGCCCATTCCGTAGTTTTCAAGCCGATGCGCAATGAAGTGGTAAATTTTAAAATCGACCCTTTCGGCGGGCATGTTTTCTATGGAGTCGACATAAAGTAAATACCGGCTTTGTAAAAAGTCATTCTGCTGTGTTGCGCTTCATCTTTCGTCATTGCAGCGTACGTAAAGTACGCTTCATTCCTCACGATTCGCGCGCCTTGCATACTGAGCTTTTTACGAAGCCGTTTAGACAAGTACGATTACAAGGTTGAAGTTGTTTGCTTGAAAATTCGGGGGGCGAAGGGCTCGGATGCTTATCGCACGAGCCCTCTACCCCCTGAACCCTGTTTTCCGGAAAACGGTTTATGATCAAATTCATATTGCGGCGCATTGCAATGATAATTCCGACTTTTATCGGAATTACTCTTCTGACCTTTTCCCTGATCCATATGGTTCCGGGAGATCCGGTTGAGCTCATTGCGGGCGAACGGGGAATCTCTCCGGCTCGTCACGCAGAGCTGAAAGCGGAGCTTGGACTTGATAAACCTATGCTTGTCCAGTATGTCAATTACATCAGGGGCATTCTCCACGGAAACCTGGGGAAATCAATAGTCACCAAGCAACCTGTATTCAGGGAGTTTTTAACCCTTTTTCCCGCTACAATCGAGCTTTCATTCTTCGCGATGATCTTCGCGGTTGTTTTAGGACTTCCCGCGGGCATTATTGCCGGAGTGAAGCGGGGGTCATTTTTTGACCATTCCGTAATGGGTCTTTCGCTTGCAGGATATTCGATGCCCATTTTCTGGTGGGGGCTGCTGCTGATACTCTTTTTTTCCGTCTTTCTCGGCTGGACTCCGGTCTCGGGCCGGTTGTCGGCCCTTTTCTGGATTGATGCCGATACCGGCTTCATGCTGATTGACACCTTAAGGTCGGATGAAAAAGGCGCTTTTATATCAGCCCTGCGCCATCTGATCCTGCCTTCCATAGTGCTGGGAACGGTTCCTCTTGCCGTAATCGCGCGCATGACGCGCTCGTCCATGCTGGAAGTTCTTACGGAAGATTATGTCCGCACGGCCCGCGCAAAAGGCCTTTCTCCATTGCGCGTTATAATGGTTCATGCTCTGCGAAACGCTCTGATCCCGGTTATAACCGTAATCGGCCTTCAGACCGGTGTTCTTCTTGCAGGCGCGATTCTAACTGAAACCATCTTTGCATGGCCGGGAGTCGGCAAATGGATTGTGGAATCAATTAATCGCCGTGACTACCCTTCGGTACAGGGGGGCATCCTGCTGATTTCGAGCCTGATTATTCTGGTCAACCTTGCGGTTGACATGCTGTACGGCATAGTCAATCCACGCATCCGGCATACCAGCGGGCAATCATGACTGAGTATATCCAAACAGAAACACTGTTATCGGCTCCGCCCCATCCTCTCCGGGAATTCTGGCAATATTTCAGCGAAAACAAGGCAGCTCTTACCGGTTTCTGTTTTATACTATTTATAACCTTTACTGCTCTTGCCGCCGGTTATATAGCACCGCACGGTCCTTTTGAGCAGTATCGTGACGCGATTCTTACTCCTCCGGCATGGATGGAGGGCGGAACCTGGACATTTCCACTTGGAACCGACGACGTGGGAAGAGATATGCTCTCCCGGCTCATCCACGGCGCAAGGCTCAGCCTTCTTGTCGGAGTGATAGTCGTTACCCTTTCGCTTGCGGCGGGAATACTTCTCGGAATAGTTTCAGGCTATATCGGCGGTTATTTCGAAACAATGATCATGCGCCTGATGGATATTATGCTGGCGTTGCCCAGCCTTTTGCTTGCAATGGCCATAGTGACAATCCTCGGGCCAAGCCTGGAGAACGCCATTCTGGCAATTGCGATCGTTGTTCTCCCACATTATGTGCGCCTTGCCAGGGCATCCGTGATAACAGAAAAATCCAAAGATTATGTCACCGCTTCGAGGGTCTGCGGAGCAGGCGCGCTTCGCCTTATGTTTGTGGTAATCTTACCAAACTGCATGGCGCCTTTGATTGTCCAGGCGACGCTCGGTTTTTCTACGGCGATACTTGATGCGGCAGCACTCGGCTTCCTTGGCATGGGCGCACAGCCGCCTGTTCCGGAATGGGGCGCCATGCTTGCCAATGCCCTGCAGTTTGTGCAGCGCGCGTGGTGGGTGGTTACCTTTCCCGGACTTGCGATATTTTTCACCGTGCTCGCGTTCAATCTTGCAGGCGATGGACTTCGTGACGCGCTGGATCCCAAACTGAAACGATAATGAAACTTCTTGAAATTAAAAATTTGTCGGTCGATTTTTCCGGTTTCAAGGCTGTGGACGATTTTAACCTTACCATCGGGGAAGGTGAAACGGTAGGCATAGTCGGGGAATCGGGATCGGGCAAGAGCGTTTCCCAGCTTGCGCTTATGGGGCTTATTAATTATCCG
>JAUPLM010000062.1 GCA_030836965.1 Thermodesulfobacteriota bacterium
ATTCGGTAACCGAGGAAACGGCATCCGTCATAAAAAGTATTATATCAGCACCCTGAATAAGTTCCCTTGTTTTTTTGATCCCCAGGATCTCAACCGGATCGGTTGTTTCATGCAATCCGGCAGTATCAGAAACTACGGCAGGCACTCCCGATATGACCAGTGTTTCTTCGATGGCATCCCTTGTCGTTCCGGGAACGGAAGTAACAATCGCTCTCTCTGTTTTTAAAAGCCGGTTCAGAAGGCTTGATTTTCCGACATTGGGTCTTCCGGCAATGGCAATTCTTACGCCCTCTCTGAAAACATGACCTTCGTCATAGCCGAGTATCAATTCGTTCAATTTGCCGATAACCTCATTCTCAATAACCGCTGCTTCCTTAAAAGGGTTAACAGCTTCCACCTCTTCAGGGAAATCTATTGCCGCTTCAATTTTTATAAGAATGCCGTTTAATATACTCACTATCGATTCAATGTAAAGTCCGAGCGCCCTGCCGGTTTGTGCATATGCTGTTTCAAGGGTTTTTCTGCTTTTTGCATTAATAATATCTATTACGGCTTCCGCCTGGGCAAGATCTATTCTTCCGTTGATAAAAGCCCTTTTTGTAAACTCTCCCGGCAAGGCAAGCCTTGCACCCTGTTTTATTATAAGGTCGAGAACGGTTCTTAAAATGATAAGGCCGGAATGAACATTTATTTCGACAACATCTTCCCTTGTATATGAATGGGGCGCAAGCATCACTGAGATAAGGACTTCATCAAGAATCTTACCGCTTTCCGGATCGAAAATGTGCCCGTGATAGAGCTTGTGAGATTCTACTCCGATCTTGAATGGATCTTCTGTAGTTGTTTTTATGAATATGGAGGTTGCAATCGGTACGGCGTTTTTTCCGGATATTTTTATGATTCCTATCCCGCCACCGCCTATGGGAGTTGATATGGCAGCACTAGTGTCATTTTCCATTATGGTATCTTACTGTTTTCGGCATACAAAATGTATTCCGGATAACCTGAGAAAATAGTTATGCCTGTTTTTTTCTTCTCGGGTAAATAACGATCTTTTTAATAAAACCCTCACCTACACTATGTGTCTTAACATCGCCGTCATTCTTTAATGCAAGATGAATTATTCTTCTGTCATTTGCGTTCATTTGCCCCAATGACATCGGTTTTCCGTTTGTCTTTGCCTTTTGCGCTATTTTTTCAGCCAGGCTTCTGAGTTTTGAATGTCTTTTATCAAGATAACCGGAGACATCAACATTAATATTATATTTTTCGCCTTTATTTTTATTTAATGTTTTTTCAATGATGTATTGAATTGCATCGAGGGTTTGTCCCTTCTTGCCGATAATAACTGCCGGGTTTGAACAGTCTATGTCAAAACATATTTCTTTTCCCTGAATTCTTACCGAGGTACTGGCGCCATCTGTAATGTTATTGAGTATTTTTTTCAGGATTTCATGCCCTGTATCAATAAACCGGTTTTCGCTTTTCTCATCAGAATCATGAGATCCGGAGATCTTTTCTTCAGGAATATTATTGTATGAATTTGATCTTTCTTTCTCAATATCCTGTACGGTGACTTTGATTTTTGCTTTTTTTGTTCCGACAAGTCCGAATATCCCGCTTGAGCCGTATGAAATAATTTCGTGGCATAATTCTTCTTTTTTCAGGTTTAAATCTTTACAGGCTTTTTCGATTGCTTTTTCAACATTTATCCCATCAAATTCCAGATAACGGGGCATACGCTTCCTCCGCCTCCAACCCCGATGAACGGGACTTTTATCAGTGCCCCTTGAGGGGTGTCAGTATGTTTACGAAATTATTTCCCGCCGTTCTTTTCAGTACTTGATAGGTATAAAAACAGAGGAAATAATTTCTATCCTTCTAAGCAGTCGTTAAAAAAACAACCTAAACATCGGACTGCCGAAAACGGCATAAGGAGCCGTACCGAAATGGCCGGAATGTAATAATCGTTATTTCGCAACGGACCCTAAGCAGTTTTCTTTGAAACGATATATTGCTGAAGAATGGATAAAATATTGTTAAGCAGCCAGTATAAAACCAGACCGGCGGAAAAATTGACAAATATGACTGTAAATACAAAGGGCAATATCATCATCATTTTTGCCTGAGTCGGATCGCCGACAGCGGGAGTCATCTTCTGCTGTATAAACATTGTTGCTCCCATTATTATTGTCAGAACAGGTATGCCATAAGGTGGCTCCATAAAAGGAATGGAAAAAGCAAAATTAAACAGCCTGTCGGGAGCCGAAAGATCTTTTATCCAGAACATAAACGGAGCATGTCGTAATTCAATTGTTTCATAAAGCATTCTGTAAAGAGCAAAGAAAACGGGTATCTGCGCTACAAGCGGAAGGCATCCGCCCATGGGATTGATCTTGTATGTTTTATATAATCCCATAAGCTCTTCGTTCATGCGCTTCTTGTCGTTCCCGTATTTCTCTTTTATTTCTGCAAGGAGCGGCTGAATTTTTTTCATTTCATTCATCGACTTATAGCTTTTTGACCCTAGAGGCCAGAATAAAAGCTTTATTATAATTGTAAGCAGAATAATAGCCACGCCGTAGTTCGGAATGAACCGGTATAAAAAATTCATGAAATAAAGAAAGGGTTTTGCAAGAAAATCAAACCATCCGAAATTAACAGACTTGTTTAAATCATAACCAAGGCTTCCTAAAAGTTTCATGCTTTTAGGTCCGAAGAAAATATTAAATTCGACCTGTTCCTGAGCGCCCGGGCGAATCTCTTTTTCAGGATTCAGATATTGAGCTTCAAGATATTTCTTATCTTTGAAATTGAGGCGCATATCCGTTTCCGATGAGGTTTTCGGTATTATCGCGGCCATAAAATACCTGTCCTGAACAGCAATCCATTTAAGAATTCCTGAATAAGTATTTTTTTCTTCAATATCACCAAGTTTTACCTGTTCAAGGCTGTTGTTTATTAAAGCGCTCGGTCCTTCAAAACTTTGTGACCCGCTATTTTCATTATAAAAACCGTTTAGAGAAACGTACAGCTTGTCTTTTATAGATTCAGAGGACTGGTTTATGATACTAACAGTTAACCCGATTAAGTATGTGTCTGCGGATAACTTATACTTCTTTTCAATAATAATGCCCTGCGGCGATTTCCAGTAAAATTTGATCTCTTTGTTTCCTTCTTTCAGATCGATAAGTTCTGAATCGGCATCTGAAACAAAAAGAGCATTCTCAATGCCCGGAACGCTTTTTCCGGCAAAACCAGTCAATATGGTTCCCGCTTCAATTTCTTTGGATATCAGCTCTTTATTCGGTGAATCGTCTTTTATGGTTTCCCTGTACCTGGATAAGACAAAACTCGTTATGGCCGCGCCTTTTTCATTAAAATTCAGAGAATAAAACGGGGTGTTTATTTTAATAACCCTTGCTGTTTCAC
>JAUPLM010000063.1 GCA_030836965.1 Thermodesulfobacteriota bacterium
CACACCGCGACTGAAATGTCAACCCTTGCACCCCTGGGGTTAAATGCACCGGAGGGCGTTCTGGGTACATCCAACTATTATTATTACTACCCTGAAACTCCTGAGAACAAAGCGTTTGTAAAGGAATTCAAGGACGCGTACGGAAGGCTTCCCAAGGTCGGCGCCCTGTACGGATATATTACCGCCAATTTCATCGCAAAGGCGTATGAAAAGGCCGGAGAGATCAATACCGAGAAATTCATAAACGCTCTTGAAGGAATGAGCATAGGAAGTCCGATAGGAGAGCTTACGGTGCGCGCCTTCGACCACCAGGTAATGTTTCCCATGTTCATGGGAACCACAAAGAAAGTCGAGGGATATGATTACCTTATTGCGTCGGATATCGTCACGATTCCGGGAAAGGATGTAATGCCGAGTATTGAAGATATCAAGAAGGCAAGAGGAGTAAAATAAATAATAAAAACATCGGGGTTCAGGGGTTCAAGGGTTCGAGGGTTCAGGTGGAAATGGGGATTTACTTAATCCCCTAACCTCTGAGTGCATGTCCCATGGCCGATAGTAATGGAAACTCGGCTTGGTCCAAAATGTATTTTCCGATGGACATAAAACAGGTCTTTAATGGATTTTGCTTCTAATATTACCGTTTCAGCCCTTTTTCAGCAGACCCTTGTGGGCTTGAGCAGGACCACGATCCTTTTTATCGTGGCGTCAGGGCTGAGCCTGATACTGGGTGTACTGAGGATTCCGAATGTGGCTCACGGCTCTCTTTACATGATCGGGGCTTTTATAATGTACTCGGTCAATCTTTTCTTCGGAGGAGGACAGGCAGGATTCTGGATGGCTGTTCTCCTCTCACCGGTGGCTGTAGCTCTTATAAGCCTTGCCGTGGAACGGGGGCTTTTTCAGCATCTTTATGAGAGGGAGCATCTCATGCTCCTTCTCTTCACTTTTTCAATCACCCTTGTATTCGGCGATCTCGTCAAGATGATCTGGGGTTCGGATTACAGAAGCGTTGATCTTCCGGCTGCATTCCAGGGTTTCTTTACGGTTTTCGGCTTCCCGTTTCCGCGGTACAATCTCTTATTGATAATAATCGGCCCTGTTGTTGCTTCCGGTTTGTGGTTTCTGACCAATAAGACAAGGATAGGAAAAATCGCAAGAGCGGCCGCGGTCGACAGGGAGATGGTCGGGGCTATCGGAATAAATGTCAGTCTGATATTTGCCGCCGTTTTTGTAATAGGATGTTTCCTTGCGGGGCTCGGAGGGGCTCTTGTGGCTCCTACCCAGAACATAAGGCAGGGTATGGATCACGCTATCATAATAGAAGCTTTTCTTATCGTGATAATGGGAGGACTCGGAAATATCTGGGGCGCATTGCTTGGAGCTCTCATATTCGGATTGACCGACTCGATAGGAGTTCTCGTATTACCGCAGTTTGCCATAGTCTTTCCTTATGTTGTGGTTGTAATAGCCCTGCTTTTCTGCCCGAAAGGACTTCTTAAATCAACATGGTAAAGGCGATTTTGTCTGATAGCAGAGCCTTGAAAGCTTTTGGGGCGGGTGTCGCGGTTTTTATTCTGCTCCTCTTTGTGCCATGTTTTCTTCCGAGATTTCACGTATATCTGCTTGGACTGATATTTACAACGGGACTTCTTGCAGTGAGCCTCAACCTCGTGCTCGGCCTTGGCGGAATGTACCAGTTCCATCATGCCGTGTTTTACGGGATCGGGGCTTATACCGTGGCTCTTGTGATAACCAAAACCACCCTTTCTCCCTGGATAGGTTTTCTGCTGGCGCCTTTCGTCTCGGCATTATTCAGTCTTTTCATCGGACTTATCTGTGTTCGGCTTTCAAAGCTTTATTTCGGAATGCTCCAGATATCCCTCGGTTCACTTGTTTGGGCAGTTGTTTTCAGATGGTATTCATTCACCGGAGGCGATGACGGGATTCACGGCATATCCGTTCCAGGCATCATCTCTTCCACCTCCGGGGCATATTATTTCTCTCTGATATTAACTGTAATCTGCCTTTTGGCAATGCAAAGAATCGTTAATTCTCCTTTTGGAAGATCCTTTCAGGCCGTGCGGGACAACCCGGTAAGGTCCGAAGCGGTGGGTATCAACGTCAAGCGCCTGCAGCTTACCGGGATGGTCATATCCGGCGCCTTCGCGGGAATTGCCGGATCGATGTTTGTGGTGATTGAAGGAAGCGTGTTTCCGGAGCTGATGTTCTGGACGCTCTCGCTTGAAATAATAATCATGTGCCTACTTGGCGGCTGGTTCACTTTTCTGGGTCCCATGCTGGGAGCCGCGATAATCGTTCTGCTCAGAACCTTTGTCGGGATATATACGGAATACTGGACTATTATACTCGGATTTGTCCTCATGCTTCTGATTCTCTTCCTGCCCCAGGGGGTTCTCGGTTATTTTCTGGAAAAGTTTGAAAGAAGCGGCATGAAACAGGCTCAGGAGGAGAAATGATGCTGCATGTGGAGAATCTCCAAAAAACCTTTGACGGTTTTGCGGCGGTCAGTGATGCGCAGCTTGAAGTTGAAAAGGGTGAAGTAGTCGCGGTTATCGGTCCTAACGGAGCAGGCAAGACGACTCTCTTTAACCTTATTACCGGGCAACTGAAGGCAGATGGCGGCAGTATTATATTTAAAGACGAAAACCTGGCCTGCATGACTCCGTATGAGATTTGCCGGAGAGGCATAAGCAGGTCTTTCCAGATTGTAAACATATTTTCAAGGCTGACAGTATTTGAAAATGTCAGGGTTGCCGTGATGTCTTACAATAAAAGGACATTCAATCTTTTCTCAAGGGCAAAAGATATCGATGTTTCCGAAACCGGGGATATCCTGAAAAGCGTCGGTCTTTTTGAAAAAGCCGGCAGGATCAGCGGATCGCTTTCCCATGGTGACCAGAAAGTGCTTGAGATGGCCGTTGCGCTCGGGAACAGGCCGGAGTTCCTTATCCTGGATGAGCCGACTGCCGGAATGTCGCCGGAAGAAACCCGTAATGCTCTTGAACTCATGAAACTCCTGTCCCGCGACCGCGGAATCACCATACTCTTCTGCGAACATGACATGGAGCTTGTTTTTTCGGTCGCGAACAGGATCATGGTCATGCAGCACGGGAGAACTATTATACAGGGAGAGCCTGAAGTTGTCCGAAAGGACAGGCAGGTGCAGGAAGCCTACCTCGGAGGACCGGATGAACTGTTCTGATACGATTCTTGAGGTTGAAGGGATAGACGCATTTTACGGCCTGAGCCATATCCTGTTCGGGGTTTCTCTGACAGTTTCAAAAGGCGAAATCGTCTGCCTGCTCGGAAGAAACGGCGCCGGTAAAAGCACGACCATGAAAAGCATAATGGGTCTTGTTCCTCCTTCAAAAGGCTTTGTGAGATTCAAGGGAGAAACGGTTACGTGCAACAAGCCTTATATTCTTGCCCGTAAGGGAATGGGGTACGTTCCGGACGACAGGCGCGTTTTCGCCGATCTTACCGTAGACGAAAATCTCGAGATAGCGGAAAATAGAACAAAGAAAAACGCAAGGTGGAACAGGGAGAGAGTTTACGGATTTTTCCCTCAGTTAAAAGATCTTAAATCAAGAAGAGGCGGCCTGCTGAGCGGAGGAGAGCAGCAGATGCTCACGATAGCAAGGGCGCTCATGACCGATCCCGATCTTCTGCTTCTCGATGAGCCGACGGAAGGGCTTGCTCCGCTTATTGTCAGGACGCTTGAAGAGCAGATACTGAAACTCAAAGAAAGCGGGCTTACGGTGCTTCTGGCCGAGCAGAATCAGAAGGTTGCTCTGAATTTAAGCGACAGAGGCTATGTGATAGACAACGGGGCAATCCGTTTTCACGGAACGAGCCGGGAATTGCGGGAAAACGAAGAGATAAGGAAGAAGTATCTGCTGGTGTAATATTTTAAGGGTTCAAGGATTCGAGGATTCAAGGGTTCAAGCGGAAAGAAACTATGGTTATTTACCCCACAAAATTGAGACCTTTGAAGAACATCCAATTTTGTCCAAGTTCAAGGAAGGCGATAATTTTAACCGCAGGAATACATTGGAGTATTTCGAGGATTGAAATTTGAGCCTGACGAAGAAATCGGGCAAAAGG
>JAUPLM010000064.1 GCA_030836965.1 Thermodesulfobacteriota bacterium
AGGAATGCCGCGATCTGCTGTCGTGCATACAGTCGGATATTTTGAATTTGAACGACAGAACCATTAAGGATGAACCCTGCTTCCCGGTTTCCGGATCGCCTGATTCATCGTTGCAGTTTCATTCATGTCACAGCCCGATGAGGGAAGCCGAAGTGCTCTATGATAATCTTCTGGCGATGTTTGAAGATGATCCCGAACTTCTTCCCAATGATATCATTGTTATGGCTCCTGACATAGGGCTTTATGCTCCTTTGATTCATGCCGTGTTCGATTCGCAGGGAAACGGCGAACCCCGCATCCCTTTTTCGGTTTCGGACAGAAGCGTAAGAAAAGAGAACGGCGTGTTTGACGGCTTCATGTCGATACTCGATCTGAAGAGAAACAGGTACAGGGTATCGCAGGTCATATCCCTTCTGGATTATCCGGGCATAAAAGAAAAATTCGGATTATCGGAAAATGATGTCGGAAAAATCAGAAGCTGGGTTAAGGATACCCGCATCAGGTGGGGGTTTGACGGGACCGAAAAAACCGCACTGGGACTTCCCGGAATTAATGAAAACACCTGGAAAGCCGGGATTGAAAGAATGCTCCTCGGTTACGCCATGCCCCGCGAGCAGGGCAAGATGTTTTCAGGAATTCTTCCCTTTGACGGAATTGAAGGCACCGATGCCCAGGTACTCGGAAAATTCCTTGAATTTCTTGAGAAGATATTCATTTCAGCGGAAGCCCTTGATGGACTCCGGACAATTAAAGAATGGCATTCAGTTCTGACGGGAATCCTGGATGATTTTTTTATTTCAAATGATGAAACCGGGCGGCATGTGCAGTCTGTCCGGAAGGTCATCTCCCGCATTTTGAATAATTCCGCAATCGCAGGCTATGACGGAGAACCGGGACCGGATCTTGTAAAGTATTGTATAAAGAAAGATCTGGAGCATGAAAGCAACGTTTCGGGATTTATGTCCGGAGGAGTTACTTTCTGTTCGATGCTGCCCATGAGAAGCATTCCCTTCAAGGTGATATGCCTTATCGGCATGAACAACGACATTTTTCCCGGAAATCCCGGTTCATACGGATTCGATCTTATGGCAAAAGATCCGAGGCCGGGAGACAGGTCCAAGAAAAACGACGATAAATATATTTTTCTTGAGGCTCTTATATCCGCCAGAAAAATATTTTATGTAAGTTATGTCGGGCAAAGCATTCAGGATAATACACCGATACCGCCTTCCGTTCTCGTGAGCGAACTTCTCGATTACGTCCGGGAGGGATTCGGGTTCAGCCCCGAGCAAATGATAACCGGTCATAAACTCCAGGCTTTTTCTCCGGGATATTTCAACGATAACGAAAAGCTGTTCAGCTACTCGGCCGGGAACATGCTTGCTGCGCAGAGATTGAGTGAAAGCAGGCGCAAATCCGCAGACCGCGTCCCTTTCATTACTGATAAGCTTACTGCTCCTTCCGATGAATGGAATATAATAAACATTGAATCATTATGCGGCTTTTTCATGAACCCCGCAAAGTATCTTCTTTCAAAAAGGCTTGGCTTATTCCTTGAAGAAAAGGATGACGTTTTATCCGACAGGGAGGATTTCGACTTAAGCGGTCTTGACAGATATCTTGTTAATCAGGATCTCGTATCGGATATAAAGGACGGTGATGCGGCCGGTGATTACCGCCTCAACGAGTACAGGTCGGAAGGTAGGCTTCCTCACGGGAAAGCAGGTGGGATGCTTCTCAACGAATCCGGCATCGATGCGGGTCTTTTTGTAAAAAAACTGGATCAATATACAAAAGGCGGCAAGCCCGGTTCATGCGATCTGGATATTATGATAAACGGCTTTTCATTGACCGGCAGGCTTACAAACATTTATGCGGATGGAATGCTCTGCTTCAGGTATGCTGCCATGAAGGCGAAGGATATTTTAAGGTCGTGGATATATCATCTCGCATTATCTTCTCACCGCGGCAGAGGTTTGCCTTTAAACACTTTTCTTGTCTGCATGGACAGGGCCGTAAAATTCAGCCCTGCAGAAAAGAGCGGTGATAATCTTGCAGCGCTTCTTGATCTTTACCGGGAAGGCCTTTTGCGCCCCCTTCATTTTATTCCTGAGTTGTCGCGAGAATATGCCGAACAGATGCATATGAAGGGAAAAGGTGGAAATGAGGCTATCAGGATTGTCGTAAAAAAGTGGCAGGGGAGTGATTATGCGAAGGGTGTATCTGAAGATCCCTATTATGCTTTGTGTTTCAGGAACACCAGCCCAGCGGAGATATTCGATGATTCATTCATAAAGAACTCGGAATCGGTCTTTATTCCACTGCTGGAACATTTGCAGGAAATAATTTCGTAAAAAATATCACAGGGGGTGCCCCATGAAAACAGACGGTCCGGCGAAGATAAAGGAAGTGAAGCTGCCGAAGGTGAGTCAGATCGGCATCGTTGTGCCGGACATCGGGAAAGCTGTGCGCTATTATTCGGAATTCCTGAATATCAAACCATGGTTCCTGTCGAAAACAAAATCAAACGATGCCTCTTTCAGGGGAGAATCTTTTTCCCTCGAACTGGACATCGCTCTTGCCTTCAGCGGCGGCCTGGAGATCGAGCTTATACAGATGCTGACGGACAGGGAATGCATTTATTCGGATATAATGAAGAAACAGGGAGGGGGCTTGCACCACATAGGCGCAATGGTTCGTGATTTCGACAGAAAGCTCGAACAGATGAAGGCGGCCGGGATCGGGGTGATCCAGTCCGGCGTCATCAGAACAGTCGGGGGCGCCGTGACGAAGTACGCTTACATGGATACTGTTTCCACATGCGGGATCATCTCCGAGATCATAGAGAGTAAACTCGCCGGGATACCGGTCTATCATAACAATTTTATGATGCACGTAGCCCGCCTCACCGGCGATGTCGATCTCATAAATTAAATTCCCGGAGGTTTCGATGAAGTTTAAACTGCTTCTTTTCATTCTTGCGCAAAAACTGAAAGCCGCAGCGAAAAAGAACACTGCCTACAGAAAGCATCTGGGCATCATGCAGATCAGGGTATTAATCAATGCGGCCGACTGCAAAGCGGGCCTGCGTCAACGTGATGACAGATCCGAATGCGATGAGCCCGGCTTCGGTGATTTTCTACCAGGCGCTTAAGATGGATTAAAACGGACCCGGAAAAAGCAATCCGGATAAACCGCAACCTGAAACAAAGGGCAAAAACGGATGAGAATTTTCAGTCGCTCTGGAATGACGCTGATTTCAGGAAACCCGTTGAGTGACAACAACTTCAGGAGTATCCCGGATCGGTAATATAATAACTGTTTTATTTTAAAAGTGGACATCAGGAAAATTATGGCGTACATTTATAGGTAATAAATTAATCTGTTATGTATGAAATAATGAAAATAATCTTTGATGAAACACGGCCGAAAATAAGTTCTTGTCCGGATAGAACAACTTATTATTGCCCGAAGAGCCTGAGTGTGCAAATTCGAATACGAAACACTCTCTTTTTGATAAATAACTTTATAAATTAATTGCGTCAGATAACTGGAATCATGTATGGGGAATGAGAGGAGGAACCATGGCTTTTTTCAAATGGAAAGATAGCTTCAACATCGGAAACGATACGATCGACAATCAGCACAGGTCTCTTCTGGAGTGTTTGAACGATTGCTACCTGGGGGTTTCCACAGGTAAGCAATCTGAAATTGACCCCGGTCTGATAAAAAGACTCAAGACTTATGCGGACACGCACTTCCGGTATGAGGAATCACTGCTGCAGACAAAGGGTGATCCAAAATTGGGTGACCACGAAAAGCAACATAAGTTTTTCGAATCGCAGCTCGCTGAATTTGAACAGGCAAACAAGGCAAAGGCCGGGAAGGCCCCCGAGAGTGTTTTGGTTTTCTTGAGAGACTGGTTTTTGAAGCATATTCTGGAAGAAGACAAGAATATCTTCTCGTATCTCAAGTAGGGGCAATGTTTGCAGGACATGCGCCTTGACACAGACGGGCTGAAAAGAGCGCCCGGTGGTCAGGTGCTATGTTAT
>JAUPLM010000065.1 GCA_030836965.1 Thermodesulfobacteriota bacterium
ATGAGCCTTCTTTCAGGAGGGGAAAAAGCCCTTTCCGCCATAGCCTTCATATTTGCAATATTTCTGCTTAAACCCGCTTCATTCTGTATTATGGATGAAATTGACGCTCCTCTTGACGATTCCAATGTGTTCCGGTTTAATAATCTTCTTAAAATTATAGGCGGAAAATCGCAGATAGTAATGATAACGCATAACAAAAAGAGTATGGAATTTGCCGATATGCTCTTCGGTATAACCATGGAGCAGATGGGCGTTTCAAAAGTTGTTTCCGTCAGTCTCGAAAGGCCTAACCCCGATACAACTGGATAAGTAAGTTTACGGAATTATTTCCTGCCACTCTTTTCAGTACCCCTTTGAGGAAAAGTGAAACACAGGAAATGATATATTACTTACCAAAGGAATGCGCAGTGAATATTAAAATACAGGCATCCGTGAGGCCGGCATGAATCTTGGCTGGTTTAATAAGGAAAAGAATCCGAAAAACGGAGATACCGGTTCTTCAGGCTCCGGAAGCTATTTCAAGCGACTGAAAGAACGCCTTTCGAAAACCCGTAAAACACTCTCAGGCGGGCTTGATAAATTATTTTCAGGAAAACAGCGCATAGATGATAATCTGCTGGAAGAACTGGAAGAGTTGCTCATTACATCCGATATCGGCGTTCAGACTGCAACAGGACTTATCAAAAGCATATCCCAAAAGGCTTCCGTCATCTCCGGCCCAGATCAGATAAAAGAATTTCTCAAGCAGGAATTGCTTGTTCTACTGAACAACCCGGCTCCCGGAGAACAAAAGCCGGAAAGCAAGCCCCATGTTATCATGGTTGTCGGAGTTAACGGGGTCGGCAAAACAACTACCATAGGCAAGCTCGCAACAAAATATACCGCTGCCGGCTATAAGGTTTTGATTGCAGCCGCGGATACTTTCCGGGCAGCTGCTGTTGAGCAGCTCACTATATGGGCGGAAAGGGCTGGCGCTGAAATTGTAAAGCACAGGGACAACGCGGACCCGGCGGCAGTGGCTTATGACTCCATAGAAGCGGCACTGGCGAGAAATATTGATGTGGTCATTATCGATACGGCGGGAAGGCTTCACACAAAAACAAATCTGATGGAAGAGCTTAAAAAGATTAAAAGGTCGGTTTCCAAAAAATTGCCGGCAGCTCCGCATGAAATACTGCTCGTCCTTGATGCAACAACCGGCCAGAATGCTCTGGCGCAGACCGGTCTTTTTAACGAAGCGATAGGCCTCACCGGTATTGTACTCACAAAACTTGACGGAACCGCCAAAGGAGGAATCGTCATAAGCATATGCAGCTCATATAAGTTGCCGCTAAAATATATAGGAATTGGCGAAGGCATAGATGATCTGCAGGAATTCGATCCGGTAACCTTCGTTAACGCCCTCTTTTAATCTGATTTTATCCGAATGTTATATCGAATCTCCGGAATTCCCCGGTATAGTTCTCTTCAGCAATATCAACTCTGCTTACATTTGAATGGGAAGGGCCTTTTTTGCACCATTCGACAACGGACGTAACATCCTTTTTTTCTCCTTCAAATACCGCTTCCACGGTACCGTTCCTGTTGTTTCTTACCCAGCCCGAAACATTATAACTCTCCGCAACCCGTTTCGTTTCCATACGGAAGCAAACACCCTGAACTTTGCCGGAAACAATAACATGAGACCTTGTTTTTTCAGTCATATTATTATCCTCCATATGCCTGCCGGGCTGTAATTTTCAACCGAATCAACGAAACCCTCTTAACACCTGTTCTTAAGAGGTGCGAGGTACGGCGAATATCAGTCATCAAAGATTAATCATACTTCAAGTATCGCCCTGAGAGTATTCTCGTCGATTATTTCAACACCGAGAGCCTTTGCCTTTTCCATCTTTGACCCGGGTGATTTGCCTGACACAAGATAATCTGTTTTTTTACTCACAGATTCACTGACCCTTCCGCCCAGCGTTTTGATTTTTTTTACGGCTTCGTTTCTTGTCATGGTTTCAAGGACACCGGTTAAAACAAATACTTTTCCTTCCAGTAACGGCTTCTTAATGTTTTCTTCAAAAACAAGCTTAACTCCGCCTTTTAGAATCCGGTCGATTTTTTTACGGTTCTCCTCCCTGTTTAAATATCCGGTAAGACTCCGGGCCGCAACAGGTCCTATCCCTTTTATTTCTTCAAGTTCATCCAATGTCGCGCCAAAAAGGCTTTCAAGGCTTCCGTATTTCAAAGAAAGTATTTCTGCAACATGCTCTCCCACATGACGTATTCCGAGAGCGTACAGAAAACGCGCAAAAGATATGATTTTGCTCTTTTCAATTGCTTCTGCAAGATTCTCCGCAGATTTTACTCCCATGCCTCCGAGGTTTTCAATTTTAGTTTTATCGAGATAAAATATATCCGCATAGGAAGAAAGGAGGCCGTTGTCAAAAAGCTGGCCGACAAGTTTTTCGCCCAATCAGTCTATATCAAAGGCCCTCTTTGAGGCAAAATGCTCTATCTGCGCCTTGATTTTTGCCGGGCAGGACTCATTATAGCATCTTACAGACGCCTCCTTTTCATCACGAATCACACGGGATCCGCATGAAGGGCAGTTCTCAGGCATATTGAAAACTTTTTCACTTCCGTTTCTTGCAGAATCAATAACTTTTATTATTTCCGGTATAACATCACCCGCGCGCTGAACAAGAACGGTATCTCCGATTCTGATATCTTTTCTTCTTGCCTCGTCTTCATTATGAAGCGTTGCGCGGTTTACGTTTACGCCTCCGATATTGACGGTTTCAAGATGCGCAACAGGCGTAAGAGTACCGGTACGACCTACCTGTACTGAAATATCCAATATTTTTGTCGTTTCCTGTACCGCCTTGAATTTATAAGCTACGGCCCACCTGGGGCTTCTTGCCGTCTGGCCGAGCCGTACCTGAATACCGATACTGTCGGTTTTTATCACCATCCCGTCAATATCATATGGAAGTTCATAACGCTTTCTTTCAAGTTCACTGTAATATTCAAGTACTCCATCGATTTTAATTTTCGGCTTGATGTGAGGGTTAATCCTGAAACCAAGCTCCTTTAATGCGCAAAGCCGATCCCAGTGCGATTCGATATCCAGTCCTTCCGACTCTCCGGTTCCATAAAAAAATATTTCAAGCGGGCGTCGTGCCGTCACCTTTGAATCAAGCTGCCTTAAAGAACCTGCAGCTGCGTTTCTGGGATTTGCAAATAACGGCAAACCACGGCTGAGCATATCTTCGTTGAGACGCCTGAATCCTTCCCTGCTGATAACGACCTCTCCCCTCACCTCAAGGCGAGCCGGGATTCTTCTCTCTTCTTTATACCGCTGAAGGATGATTGGAACCGTGCGTATTGTTTTTACATTTGGCGTTATCTCTTCGCCTGTTTCTCCGTCGCCTCTTGTTGATGCTGTTACAAGCCTCCCGTCTTCATAGACAAGCTCCACGGCAACCCCATCCATCTTGGGTTCGGCGGTATAAAGGACCTGTTCATCAGTCCCAAGCTCCTTTCGTACACGTTTGTCGAAATCAAGAATATCTGAATTTGAAAAGGCGTTATCAAGACTGAGCATTTTAACCGAATGCCTTACAGTCTGAAATTTTTTCACAGGCGAAACGCCTACCCTCAGGGATGGAGAATCTGGGCTTGAAAGTTCAGGATATCCTGCTTCAAGCTCGATAAGTTCCCGCATCATCCTGTCATATTCGGAATCCGATATTTCAGGATCATCCATGGCATAATAGAGGTAATTATGCCTGTGGAGTTCTTCTCTCAGGTTTTTAATTCTTTTAATAATATTCGGATCTATAAACTCTGACATATTTTTATCAAAGCTCCGCAGGCGGTAGTCCTGCTCTCCCTGAAACGGGTATCTTTAAAACCCGGCCTCCATGTCAATGTTGATATTTCGTCGGAAACTACAAGAACTCCGGCGGCTTCGATATTTCTGAATGCTGCCGCCGAATAGATCGCTGAAAGCTCCATTTCAACTCCCAGTGCATTTTTTCCCTTATAACAGGCGATCTTTTCAGGTGTCTCCCTGTAAATTGCATCCGTAGACCAGACAGACCCTTCGTTAAAAATAATGCCGCTTTGCCTTAAAAGACCCTTTACGGTTTCAGTTAAATCAAATGACGGCATTGCGACGCCATTACCGGAAATCTCGTTGTATCCGTAATGCTTTGAGGTGCCCTCGTCGACAAAAGCTGATGTGGCGACAATAATATCGCCGATCTTTACCGAATCGGAAACGGCCCCGCACCAGCCGTAAAATATTATTTTGTCTGCGCCCCAGACCGCAAGAGTTTCAAGAAGCATTACCGCATAAGGAGCTCCCGCAAAAGGACCTGTTATTGAAAAATTATATTCAGGGCGGATAGGAGAAAAATGCCTGCTGTAATGCAATCCACGCGACTGATCATCCCTGATATCCATCAGGCCGCAAATGCAATCGAGATCCGCCCTGCTGCTTACCATCAGCGCAACCGGTTTAGGATCGGGAGGATTCTTTCCTTTGACAGGCTTTACGATCCCATCATCTTTGAGCATGCGTCAAACCCCGTCGGCAGAAAACGGAACATAATGGAAATGCATCATGGGAGACAACCGGTAACCTTAAGACCTTTTATTGCAGCCTCGGGTATTTACCGGGGACCGGCAAGTTTCGATAACTCATCCTTCACTTCATCAATGATATCGTAAAACCACATCAGGTCTTCTATTGTAAGACGGCCCGCCTTCCGCTGGCTTTCATTTCCGTCTTTTCTAATGAATACCCTGGGGCCTATCTGAAGTTTCGGCTCACCGTTACCGTACCTGTTTATTGAAACAACGAGTCCGGTTTCCTCACATCTCCACTCTTTAAGTATTTTATCCATCTCCGGATCGAAAGGCATTCTGTCCTCCATTAATTTCTATAATTTTATAAAAAGCCGGCTTAGACGGCAAAGTAAAAAGCTCATTATGCAAGGCGCCGTCCGCCAAAGTTCGGTGGCGGAAGGAATGAAGCGTACATGTCAGTACGCCGCAATGACGAAAGATGAAGCGCAACTTAAGCAGAATGACTTTTTACGAATCCGTCACTTAAATTTTTGAAAAATCTGCAAACAGGGCAAAAAGCCCGGAAATAGATCCAAGCAGTGCAAGCCGGTTATTGCGCACATCTTTATCATCAGCCATTACAAGGACACCTTCAAAAAAGTGATCAACCGGATTTTTAAGGGATGCTATGTCAAGAAGCGCCTGTTCGAAGTCACCTTTTTTAAGGTTCTCCGATACCCTGTTTTTTACATCACTGTATGCGGCAAAAAGTGCGGATTCACATTCCTTTTCAAACAATTTTTCGTCAACACCGGGCATAATGCCGGCAGCGTTTTCCGGAGCCGACTTTTTTATTATATTGACAACACGTTTAAAGGCAACTGCTAGCGGCTCAAAATCGGGAGCAGCCTTTAATTTTTCAAGAGCCCCTGCCCTGTTCCAAACATCAGGCACATGATCGACGGAAACACTTATAACCGCCGAAACAACATCTTTTGAATATCCCTGCTCGGTAAGCAGATGCGACATGCGGTTTTGCAGGAAAAGATATACTTTATCAGCCGTGTTTTTCCTCTCATCAGCGTTATGTAAATCAAACAGCGAAAGGCTTTTTTCAATAAGGCTTTTCAATGAGAACGAAAATTTCTTATCAAGCATTATCTGAATTATACCGATTCCCTGTCGTCTCAATGCATAAGGATCTGAAGCTCCGGTAGGTATAAGTCCTGCTGAAAAACAACCGCAAATCGAATCGATCTTGTCTGAAAGCCCGACTATTGCACCGACCATTGTTTCAGGAAGAGCCCCCCCGGAATAAGTAGGCCTGTAATGCTCTTCGACAGCAAGCGCAACATTCCTTGCCTCACCGGCATTCATGGCATAAATTCTTCCCATCACGCCCTGCAGTTTAGGAAATTCAATCACAACGTGGCTCACAAGATCCGCCTTACATAGCCTGGCGGCCCTTAACGCCTGTTTTTTGATTTCAGGATCACCCGATATCTCATCAGCAAGGTATCCTGCAATCTTCTCAACCCTTTCGGTTTTTTCAAACATGGATCCCAGTTTTGCCTGAAAAAGAACGCCTTTGAGCTTTTCAACCCATGTATCGGGAGAAAATTTGATATCGCTTCTGTAAAAAAATCTGGCATCTTCAAGGCGCGCCCTTAAAACCCTTTCATGCCCTTTTGCAACTAGCTGCATGTTTTTGGCCCGGGTATTATTAACGGCAATGAAACATGGTAAAAGATGCCCTTTGGCATCGGTTACGGCAAAATACTTCTGGTGCTCGCGCATGGAATTAATGAGAATCTCGTCGGGCACTTCAAGATATCCTTTATCGAATCTACCCGCGACCGGCGCAGGATATTCGACTAAATTTGTAACGACATTCAGAAGCTCGTCATCCTGCAGCACTTTGCCTTCAAGCTTTAAGGCAATTTGAGTGATATTATTTAAAATGTCTTTTTGCCGTTCGTCAATATCCACAAGAACCCGGGCCGATCTCAGCTTTTCAACATATTCCCCCGGATGTGAAATACTGATCTTTCCTGCATGCAAAAAACGGTGACCAAAGGAATATCGCCCTGATTTAATATTACCCAGATCGAAAGATATGACCTGCCTGCCGAAAAGGGCTAAAATCGAATGTATGGGTCTGGCAAATTTCACATCAAGGTCAGCCCATCTCATGACTTTTGGAAAAGGAATAGCTTCAATAACCTGCGGAAGCATTTTTTTAAAAACGGCTTTGCTTTCAAGGCCAGGGTCGGTTTTCACAGCGCAGAGATATGATCCTTTTTCTGTCTGTTTAATCCGGATAGATTCAACGGGAATACCCATCTTCTCGGCAAATTTCCTTCCAGCAACGGTCGGCTGACCGGCTCCGTCAAATCCAGCTTTTTCAGGCGGGCCTGTAACTTCTATGGTAAGCGGTGCCTGTCTGGTTGAAACACCGGCAACCATCACGGAAAGCCTTCGGGGTGTCCCAAAAGTACTTGTCTCTCCGTGAACAATTCTCTCTTCTTTAAATTTTTGCAACAGAATCGCCGAGAGCGCATTCAATGCAGGTTTAATATAACCGGCAGGAATTTCTTCCGTGCCGATTTCAAGTAATAACGTCTCCATATACACCTCAGTTTATATTTTTTCCTCTCTCCGTTTTTTCAGCAGCGGAAAATCCATATCTTCACGCTGCTTTAAATACCCTTCCGCACAGGCCCTCGCAAGATTCCTGATCCTCGCTATGTAACCGGTTCTTTCGGTAACACTTATCGCGCCCCGGGCATCAAGAAGGTTGAAGGTATGCGAGCATTTTAAGCAGTATTCATAAGCTGGAATCACTAGCGATTCTTTTATAATACGCAATGATTCTGCTTCGTATTTTGCGAAAAGGTCGAGCAGTGAATGAATATCGGCTTTTTCAAAATTATAAGTCGACTGTTCCACTTCCTGCTGATGGTATACGTCTCCGTAAGTAATCACATCATTCCATTTAAGGTCATAGACATTATCAACTCCCTGAAGGTACATTGCTATGCGTTCCAGGCCATATGTTATCTCTACCGAAACCGGATGAAGTTCTATGCTCCCGGCAAGCTGAAAATAGGTAAACTGTGTTATCTCCATTCCATCAAGCCACACTTCCCATCCCAAACCGGAAGCTCCCAGTGTCGGCGATTCCCAGTCATCTTCCACAAACCTTATATCATGTTCAAGGGGATCTATTCCCAAAGCCTTTAAACTCATAAGATACAGCCTCTGAACATCAGTGGGAGACGGTTTGAGTATTACCTGATACTGGTAGTAATGCTGAAGCCTGTTAGGATTTTCACCATACCGCCCGTCTGTAGGTCGTCTTGAAGGCTGTACATAGGCGACATTCCATGGTTCAGGACCCAATGCCTTAAGCAGGGTTACAGGATGAAAAGTTCCTGCACCGACCTCCATATCGTACGATTGAGCCAGAACACATCCCCTGCGGGCCCAGTACTTCTGTAAAGTCAGAATCACATCTTGAAAATTCATATTTCATACCTCATGCAATGTAATATAAATCGTGTCTATCCGGACACAAATTCGGAACATAACCGAGTTTTATTTTTCTCTTACCGATACGCCTCTGTAATCCGGCTTAACCTCTATCAGGCCTGCTCCTTTTCTTTTCATAAGGATAAATTCCCATTTTTTCTTCAGTTTTTCAATATTACCGGCTTCGCCAATCGCCCAAATACAGCCGCCGCCGCCTGCGCCGGTGAACCTCGCTCCGCAATTATTTTTCACAGCCGACATTACCAGCATGCGCCCCATGTCATCAAGAACATCGGGCGTCATTTTCCTTCTTATGGCCGTCTCTTTGTTCATAAAGAACGCCGCATCCTGAAATTTACGGTTTGACACCGCTTCTATAAATTTACCGGTGCATATCACTATATCATCCCAGAGATCGCGTTGTTTACCTGAAACAAACCGTCTGACCCATCTGCCGTTGATATTTTTTGATTCGTGCGGGACGCCGCAGTACGCCAGTATAAAATTTTTTTCAAAATCCCCGGCAAACTCCTTCCCGATAATGATCTTCTTTACAAAAGGGGGACCGTCAATTCCATCCTTCCAATACCAGGCATTCACTCCTCCGAAAGCTGCTGCAAGCTGGTCCTGCAATCCACACGGCACGCCTGCCACACTCTGTTCGATTGCGTGGGCAATCAATACCATTTGCCGTTTCGAAAGAGGTTTTTTGCCTGCATTTTCACAAGTTTTTGAAAATGCGGCAATCAGGGCAACCGCGGCAGCCGATGATCCACCAAGAGCGCTTCGGGGCGGGGATGACGAATCAATGACAATATGGATGCCTTCCGCCCTGAAAAAGGTTGCGATGGCGAACATAAGTCCGAGTGGATGGTTAAAAGGCGCGCTCCCGGGGGGGTATTCGGCGCTTCTAAAACCGCGTGAAGAGATCCTGATACTATTTTTCTCAAACGGAAGGATGGATACCCTGGTTCTTAAATTGATTGCGATATTGAAAGTGCACGGATTAAGATGCATAAGGGGATAATAAAATGTACTTATATCCAACGTTCCCCCCATATCGATACGGCAGGGCGCCGAAGCTTCAATATGTCTGTCTTTTAGAATATCTTTCAATTTATCCGCCATATAAAACTGATCACGAAGCATATTTTTCAGATCGATTCCGCCTGGCCTTCAATATACAGGCGGCCTGTTTTCTTTCCTTATCTGCTTTAAAAATTTCAGGCTCCGCATCTCTTTTCCCAGGTGATAAGTCGTAAATGTCTCAAGCAAATCGAGCCCTTCTTTTACTGCCGCAGGAGTAAATTTCATTTTTCCCGCCTTTTTCAAACCTCCGCTTTCAACCCAGAGAAGCTGCTTGATGGTCCCCATTGAAAGAGAAAGCCGGCTTACCGACCTGCCGGCACATTTTTGGCATATAATCCCGCTTCTTGATAAATCAAATGCAACTCGATCTTCTTTTATTTTGTCCAGTTCAAGCCGGCAAATACTGCACTTCAATAAATTTGGGCGTATACCTGCTATTGAGGTAAACCGCATCAGGAACAATATGGCCGATATTTCTTCAGAAATAAGTCCGGCATCAATCTGTTCAAAAACATGGCAAAGCAACAAATAAAGATCTTCCTGTTTCGCATCGGGTTCGGTCCATTCATTTACCAGTTCGGCCAGGTAACTCGCATATGCAGTTTTATTTAAATCCGCTCTTATGCCGGAAAAGGAGTTTTTAAGACCGGCTTCCTGCAGGACCATCAGATCTCTGTCCATCCTGGCGCTGCACACTATATCCAAAGCTGAAAATAATTCGAGGATTCCTCCGAACCGCTTTGTACTCTTTTTTGCGGATTTTGCAATGGCTGATATCTTGCCCTTTTTCAACGTAAAAAAAGTTAAAATAAGATCATAGTCACCATAATCGGTCCGCCTGAGAACTATGGCAGGAGATGCAAAGTTCGGCATTTACCAATATCCCGGGATTGACGAAAAGAATAAAGCATAAATTCAGATCCTTCAGATCATGGAATTTGTATGTTTGCAGCACGGCCGCTTTCTCTTTGGATAACCAATGGGCGCCCGTTGATATTTAACCTGATTGCACCGGCATCACCCACAAGCAGATTATAGCCCTTTAATGCTTTCAATTCCAGCAAATCGCCGCTGTTCAGCAAATATTCCCTGGGATTTTGTCCATCAATTATAATCTTCATCCAGGTATCCTTCAATGCCGAAATTTCCAAAGAGAGTTCGCCGCTCATGTTGCCGGAATCTGTATGATTAGTTTTCGATTTTTCTTCTGAACCTCTGCCGGTAATCCTGCTTTCTTTCGTAAGCATCCTATGCCTGTCCGCTTTATCCGCCCCGGCAAGCTTATCACCCGATTCGGATCTATCCGAAATAAATGAGACAGATGCGACCGATAAAAAAATTATCGATAAAAAAATACCGGTAAGCAGTAAGATCCTTTTCCAGAACCGAACATCCGTCTTTTTCGACTCATCATCGGTTTTAGCGGCTTTTCCTGAACTTCCTATGCATGCGAGATAGCGTCGTACCGCCTCGTTTCCGTCTGCGCGGACTGAACGGGAATACGATCTTAAAAAACCCTTGACGAAAACCTCCTGTGGAAGACGGTCAAGCTGTTCACTTTCTATAGCGGTAAGATAATGTATGCCGATCTTAGTTTCATTCGACACTTCCTCAATACTCTTTCCGCTTTCGATCCTGAAAGTCTGGAGATATCGTCCAAATGAAAATAAATGTTTATCGGGAATCATATTCAAATCAAGCATCCTGCATTGATGACGGTCTTGCAATAATCAAAATCTCATTTGATTATTTTTATATGTGATTTCTGTCTCAGTTGGTCTATCCACGCCATAAATTTTTTATCCACTATCTCTCTGAAAAGAATTTCCTCTATTTCGGGAGCAGCTTCATCAAAAGATTTGCCCGGCTTCTCCTCAATCGTATGTATATAAATAATCTGATATCCTACGTCAGTTTCAAGCACCTTTGTGCATTCGCCCGCTTTAAGCTCTTTAATCGCATCCTGTATCTGCTTTGACAATTCGTTCGCCTTAAACAGCCCCAGATCCAGACTCATAATATCATATGTACCGCCAATGTAATCCCGGGTAATTTCATCAAACGGTTTCCCATCTCTTAATCTGGTATAAATCTCTTCCATTATCAGCAAAACCGCTTTTCTATCATCTGCGGATAAGCTGTAACCGGCTTTCTTTACAATGTTCTGAAGATGATATCGCTTTTCGTCCTGATATGAATCCTTATGGTTTTCATAATACGATTTCACATCATCTCTGGTAATAACAATCTTCGATTTAACTGCAATATTAAGAAGCTTTGATCTTAGTATATTCTCTCTGACCTTCTCCCGGTATTCTTCCATCGACATATTGTCTTTTTCCAATGCGCGCCTTAAATCTTCGTCCGTGTGATGATTTGCCTCCTTAATCCGCTCAAGCGCGTTATCAATTTCTTTTTCGCTGACCGAAAGCTTGTATTTTTTGGTCGCCTGATCCGTAAGCTTCCGGTTAATAATCTGCTCAAGCATATCTTCACGAACCTTGAAAAGCGTTTCACGCTCTTTTTCAGGCGAATAGCCAAGCGATTTTATTTTATCGGCATAGGGCTGAACCGCTTTTGTCAGCTCTGAAAGCGAAACTATATCCTCATTAACCACAGCCACAACCCTGTCTACGACTTCAGCGCCGCATAATTCGCCGTATACATGAGCTCCCGAAAGGAATGCTAAAATGAAAAACAATATTATTTTTTTACGCATAGGTAATGGAATATAACTCCGTCTGTTTGCTATGATATCAATTTTTCCCATTGTTCCCTGTTTATTTCTATTCTATATTTATTCTGCAGTTCGTTGATCCATGTTTTGTATCCCGATTCCGCTTTTGCATTGCGCAGATCTTTTACGGCTGTCTCAACCACCGGTTTATCAGATGAACCACCGGAGCTGTCTTTAAGCTTTTTCCTGTAGTATTCCGACAGATCATCAGGCGTCACTGTAATATTATTTTTCAGATCTTCCGTTATGACCTTTTCCATGAGCAAACGTGTTCTTAATCCTTTCTCCCAC
>JAUPLM010000066.1 GCA_030836965.1 Thermodesulfobacteriota bacterium
ACCTGAATATCCGGAAAATCGGATGTGGGCAGAATATCATGAAAAGCTATGACTCCACCGGGCCTTACAAGATTGCCGTAATTTAAAAAATCGGCTTTTACACCTTCGTAAGTATGATCACCGTCTATAAATGCAAAATCAACAGGTCTTGTACCAAATAAGCCTTCAACCTCTTTTATTGTTTTAACATCATGCGAGTCTTTTCTTAATAGATGTATTTCCTGTCCAGGTTTTGCAAAAGACTTATAAAATGGAACACGGCATAACGGATATGCTCCGCCGAATTCTCCGCCCGGAAGATCCACGCTTACGATCACGGCATTATTGGCTGCCGCCTGTGTCCAGAGATATAATGTTCCTCCCCTTGCAGTGCCGATTTCGAGAATTACGGAAGGGGATAGGTTGCAGATGGTTTTATAAAGTTCCTCAATTTCTACTGAATTCTGGCGTGGCTCAATTGATTTGAAAAATCCCTTTCCCTTGTAAGCAAAAGGTACTGCAAACCTTGCCTGCCTTGAATAAAGCTTTTTTTCCAGAAGCCGCAATCGCCTGATTCCCTGCCTCTGATGCAAGCCTGCAAGTGCGCCGTAATATAATTCTTTTATCATATTTAACCCTGGTTGAAAAAAAGATGAAAATTTTAAAATCCAAACTTATTGCCGTTAAGAAAAATAGCATTACCCCACATCAAGAGGCCGCTTGAATTATACTTCGGTTTGAAAATGTCATAAAGAACGAATCCGTAATTTCTCAGACATAGATCTATGTCGCTATACAGGGCTCCGCCATCATACAGCGGGTTGAACAGTATTTCGGTATAAATTGCAAGAACCGAATTTTTCATCACGTTTTGCGCGCCGCGCAGGGCAAGCAGTTCGGCTCCCTGAATGTCGAGTTTAATAAGCTGTATGGAAAGGTTGCCGTTTTCTTTCAGCCATTCATCAAGCGGCATTACCTCAACCTTCTTTATATTTTTTAGAGATGAACCTCCGGGATCAATTTCTTTCAGCCGCTTTCCAGGCTTGAAAAAAGAGGTGTTTCCGGGAGATTCGGTTATGCAAAAATCTTCAAACCCTTTATGGTCCGATAAGGCGCAATAATGAGGAAAAAATCTTCCGTCTTCCAGGGAAAACCGCTTCAGTGTTTCTTCATAAAGCGGGTTTGGTTCGAATGCGTGCACACAAGCTTCGGGAAATATCTTTAAAAGTTTTTTTGAAATGCGGCCATTGCTCGCTCCGGCATCGATAATACCTGTAATACTATGATTATTTAAAAGACGTTTCAGCGTTATGTAGGGATCATCTAAAGAGAACAGGTTGTTTTTTTTAGCGAAGACCGTCTTACGTAACAGAGTATCAAATAGTTTAGCCATATTCTCCTCAATAAAAACTTACCTGCCTGAAAGAATGTTATAAAAATTATCCGCGACCGTTTTGAAGCTGAATTTCTTCTCAGCATATTTTCGCCCGGCAGTTCCCATTGATTCCATCATACCTTTATTCAAAATAAGTGTTTCAAGCGCGTCAAACCATTCTTTCCTTCCCGAGACGGAAATGCTGTTTTCGCTGTTTAGAATTTCACCGGTTGCACCTATGATATTTCCTACAACGGGAACTCCGGAGGCAATATATTGAATCGCCTTTATCGGCGATTTACCTCTGGAGAATTCATCGTCTTTCAGCGGCAACAAGCCTATGTCGAGGTTCCGTACAAAGGCAGGTTCCAGTCCCGGTTGAAACGGATGATAATCAAACAAGCAGGATAACTCAGGTTTTTGACCTGAAAAAATTGAAAGTTTTATGCGGGGGTATTTTTTCTGCAGGTCTGATAAAACTCCATCCAGTTGTTCAATAAGATTGATGTTAACAGGCGCTCCCGCCCACCCGATTGTAATGTTTCTCTCTTCAGGGTTTTTTTCTTTTGGTCTCCATGAGTCAAGATCGAGAGCCATTGGAATGATTTCCACCGAATCGGTAAATTTTCTGGCATATTCAGATAAGAAAAAGCTTGAAGTCGTCACAACATCGGACCGTTTCAGCCACAATTGCATTCTTCTTCTTACTCTGAATCCGGCAAGGAGAGAATATGGTTTTCCCGGGCGGGTGTAAATGGCGTCATCAAAGTCAAATATTACGCGCCTGCTTTTTTCAATCAGCTTCTTTGAAAGGGAATAATCGAAAAGATATCTCTGATTCAAAAGAATATCGAAAGAGCCGGCTTCCTTTATCAGCGATTTATTTATGCTTTCTCTGTTGACCAGCTTTACATTCAACTCTCTGGATTTAAAATATTCGAGATATTGGGCGAGGCGGTATTTTGAGCTTCCTTTTCCAAGGTCACGGCTGAAAAGAGCAAGCATATTCATTATAAGCGGCCTGCGGTATCGTGTAGCGAAAAGTTAGGAGGTTGCAATTTAAATAATAAAGGCTGAAAATTTTTTGTTTAAGTGGTACGCCCGGCTGGAATCGAACCAGCGATCTTCAGCTCCGGAGGCTGACGCCCTATCCACTGGGCCACGGGCGCGGATGCTCATCGTTTAGGTTATATGTGCTGAAAAGTCAAGTTTGAAAAAATCGCCTTTGCTTCGCCCACAACATATAAAGAACCGGTGATAAATATTACCTCATCATTCGATGCCGTTTTAACCGCATAGTCTATAGCGCTTTTTACATCCGGTATAATCTTAATGTTCTTTACAATTCCTTTCGCTGCTTCATAAAGCGTTTCAGGTTCCAGAGCTCTGTCAATTGCGGGTTTCGTCAATATGGCTCTGCTGCATACCGAGAGAATACTCTTTAACATGGCCGGATAAGGTTTATCATCAAGCATACCCGCAATGACCGTTATTTTCCTGCCGTTAAATTCCTTGGATATAAATTTTGAAAGCGTGCGCGCGGCATCCAGATTGTGCGCGCCGTCGAGAATTACACAGGGTGAAGATGAGACTACTTCAAGCCTTCCCGGCCATCTGTTTTTAAACAAACCGGACCTTATCCGCTCAACCGGAAGGTTGATCTTTTCCCCGAGAATCTCGCAGGCTGCAAGAACGAGAGCCGCGTTTTCTATCTGATGCACCCCGCTCAAGCCTGTCCGCATATCCGGCCATACTTTTTTCATGCCATGGTATGTAAAGGATCCGTTTTTATTCTTTCTTGTTTTAAAACTCTCGCCAAGAAGATAAAAAGGGGCTCTTTTTTTTGCTGCTATATTCTTCAGGACACAAACTGCATCTTTTTGTTTTGCCCCTGTGATTACAGGCGTTCCTCTTTTGATTATTCCGCCTTTTTCTCCAGCAAACTTTTCGATTGTATTACCAAGATATGCTTTATGTTCTATTGAAATGTTTGTAACAATCGATATGGCCGGTTTGATTATATTGGTGGCATCCAGCCTTCCCCCCATACCCGTTTCAATGACGGCCCAGTCGACTTTTTCTTTGCTGAACTCGTGGAAAGCCATGGCAGTTGAAAATTCGAAAAATGTAGGTTCGCGGGATCCCCGGTGAACATTCTTTACGGCGTTAAATGATTCCACTACATTTTTATTCGATATCAAACGGCAGTTTATTTGTATTCTCTCATTGAAAGTCACAAGGTGCGGCGATGTAAATAATCCTGTTTTATAACCGGCCTCCTGTAAAATTGCAGCAAGAGCCGATGCAACGGAACCTTTCCCGTTTGTTCCGGCCACATGTATGCATGAATAGTTATTCTGGGGATTTCCCAGAGCTGAAAGGATATTTTTAATTGTAGATAGACCCAGTTTGATCCCAAACCTTCTCAATCCATACATTGAATCAAGACAATCGTTATAATTCTTATTTCCCATAGACTTGATCCCGCAATACAATATTGTTAAAAGCGGATAAAAAAACCCGGCAAAATATAATTTTTGCCGGGTTTTTATTTGCTTTATGCTGCCTTATCTTCTGTATTTGTTTCTCGAAATTGCGATTCTTTCTCTTCTTAAAGCTTCGCGCTGTTTACGACGCCTGAATTCACTAGGTTTTTCATAGCTCTTTTTTAATTTAAGCCTTTTGAAAAGTCCGTCGTTTTGAATCTTTTTTTTCAAAATGCGCATCGCTTTTTCAAGGTCATTATCAAAAACCTTGACTTGAATTTCCTTCAAATTTTTCGCCCCCTTCTTTTCACCGGAATAAAACAGGCTGTTTGTTCCCATTCCTGATGTTTATTTAACGTATTTTAGAATTTATTTATCTAACTTATAATTAAGAATTTGGCAAGAAAAATTATCAATAATAAATAATGTACCGGTACAATCCATGACTTTTGAAATTATCAGGACACAATTAAAGCTTTGAAATAAGTTCCGCCTGAACCTCTTTTACGCCTGGTGTACCGTCAAGTGTAATATATTTCAAAGAGCCTGTCTTTTTTGCAATATCCTTAAAATAATAAGATGATGCCAGTGTTCCGTTTTGCGCGTCATAATAAATATCATGGCGTTTGTTTATTGCTGATTCATCCTGATCGTCCGCTCTTGTTTTAAGGTTGCTTCCGCATACACGGCATTTGTCTCCATTCGGCTTTATGGCGTCGATATATATATTGTTAGGATGATTGTTGTCCTTTTCACAAAGCCTGCGGCCCATGATTCTGTTTTTTGCAATCTGTCTGTCGAGTACAATTTCAACAACTATATCTAGCTTTATACCTGCTTTTTTCAGAGATTCATCAAGTTTGATAGCCTGGTTCTTATTCCTGGGAAAACCGTCAAGAAGCCATCCATTTTTGCAATCAGGCTGTTTCATCCGGTCCAGAATCATAGGAATCGTAATTTCATCTGGTACAAGATCGCCTTTGTCTATATATGCCTTGGCTTTTGCACCTAATTCGGTTCCTTTGGAGATGTTTTCACGAAATATTGCACCGGATTCAATATGAGGGGTTTTATATTTGTCTTTTAAAATAGCCCCCTGAGTTCCCTTCCCGCTGCCGTTCGGTCCGAAAAACAAAATATTCATTTAATTCTCCTTTTCTTGTTTCCTTGTTTTATTTATTGGAATAGCCGTATTCTCCATTTTGTATACTCCGGCTTAAATATAGAAATGACTCAATATTGTCAAGGATTAGGTAATTCAATATTGATTCATCAGGCTACGGCCTGTTGATTTGGGTGGCACAAAGTGAAACATCGGAGCTAACTATCTGAAGTTGTAAAAAATAATTAAGATAAGGGATCTTACGGTTAACCAGTTGAAGAAGGATTAGCATTTAAAAAATCTCTGACCATTAAAAGCGCTTCGGCGCGGCTGTTGATAGTATTTGACAGTCTTGATTCCTCAACAAGGGATAAAATCCTTTTAAACAAAGGTGAAGGAGACAGACCGAATACTTCAATCAGGTCATCGCCCGTAATCAGCCGCGGTCCGGATTTTCTGATCGTATAGCCCGAAAAAAACTCTTTCAAAAGATATGCCGCAAAACTTAAAAAATCTTCGTTTCTTTTATCATCTTTGCCTTTTCCTTGTATGTCGGCAATCGTGTGAAGAAGTAAATCCTCGGTCCTATCCCCGCATTTAATAAAGAAACGGGTCAAACTTTTTTTTGATGGGGGATGCTTATCACAGGAGTTATACAGGTTAAGAGCAGCAATGTGGTTTCTTATGATAAAATCGATATAATCAGCCTCAACATTTGACAACTTCAGTCTTTTTGATATTTTCTTTGCCATATCAGCGCCGAATATTTCGTGGCCGAAAAAATGAATGTTCCCGTCGTCTCCGACTGTATGAACGGATGGTTTCCCAATATCATGGATCAACATGGAATATTTTAAAAGAGCCGATCTTTCTTTGTCCATATCCGGTATTGGAAAGTTAATGAATTCCGCATCGAATTTTTTTTCATTCAACAACATTTCAAGCCTGCTGAATGCAGCTAAAGAATGATCCATGACATTATATGCATGGTACGTGTTTTGTTTGCATCCGTGGAGTGCTTTTAGTTCTGGAAAAATTTCATAAAGCAGACCGGTTTCATACATCTGATAAATATATCCATGTGATTCAGGGCAGTAAAGAATTTTAAAAAGCTCGGCTTTTATCCGCTCTCCAGCGGTGTTTGTGATGAGTTTAACGCTGTTTTTGATGGCATGAGCGGTTTCAGATTCTATTTCAAAATCAAACATAGCAGCTATCCTGTAGGCCCTGATCAAACGGACAGGATCTTTTTTAAAAATATCTTTTGTAACCATCCTGATTTTTTTTACTGAAAGGTCATTTATTCCTCCAAACAGGTCTGCAATCTTTCCTGAATAAAGGTCATAACTGAGAGCATTAATGGTAAAATCTCTTTTTACAAGGTCGTCTTCAATTGTTTTGCCTTCAATTTCAGAAATATCAAAAGTGCCCTTTTCCGAAACAACTCTGTATATCATTTGCGTCCGTTTTCCGATTTTAACAACATGCCCGTTGACGCATGATGCAAGATCGGATGCATAACTTTCAGGAGACCAGAGCACGGCAATGTCATAATCGGTTGGAATTCGTCCTAAAATAAGATCTCTTATAGATCCGCCAACAATATAAGCGCCTTTGGTTTTGGGTATTGCCGGATCAAATTGTATCATGCTCATCCTTCAATTGTTTGATTTATGCAATAATTTCTTGCCATAGTGATTTGGATAGTATAAATAAGAACCAAGAAATTTTGCTCGTTTGTTTATCCGATTATTTCTTGTATTTAAATAATTATCGAAAAAAAATCAAAAAGATAAAATTATTGACAGCCATAAAATAATGTTATAGTTAGAACTGTCTTTAATATATCAAGCCCGCCATTTGGAGCGAATACCTTAAATAATTTTCTGTTAAATACCGCTGTATGTGAAATATTCCTCCATTAATAATCAATTCGGATTCAATCCATGATTTGCGGATGATGATAATATTTTTTTGGCAATGTATCATTTTTAATTGTTTATTCCATAAAATAATTTTAGACAGAAATTGAAAGAGGTAAAGAGGTTACCGTTTAATGAATATTGTTGAGTTGAAAAACAAAAAGATTAAAGAACTGACTCAGATGGCCAAAAGCCTTAATATCGAAGGGGCTGCCGGCATGAGGAAGCAGGAACTTATTTTTGCTTTGATCCAGAGTCAGATAGAGAAAAATGGTTTGATCTATGGCGAAGGAACGCTTGAAATCCTTCCCGACGGCTTTGGATTTTTAAGGGCCCCGAGTTATAATTATTTGCCGGGTCCCGATGATATTTATGTATCACCTTCTCAGATAAGGCGATTCAATCTGAGGACCGGTGATATCGTATCCGGCCAAATCAGGCAGCCGAAAGAGTCGGAACGATATTTTGCATTGCTGAAAGTCGAAGCTGTTAACTATGAAGATCCTGAAATCGCCAGGGAAAAAATCCTTTTTGACAACCTCACACCCCTTTATCCCGACAGAAAAATAAACATAGAAAATGATCCTGAAAATTATTCAATGAGAATAATGGATCTGATGATTCCGATAGGCTTTGGTCAGAGAGGTCTGATTGTTTCACCGCCAAGAGCCGGCAAGACTATGATATTACAGAATATTGCAAACAGCATTATTGCCGGACACAAAGAAGTTATCCCGTTTGTGCTTCTTATAGATGAACGGCCTGAAGAGGTCACGGACATGGAGCGGACTGTTAATGCTGAGGTAATAAGTTCGACATTCGACGAACCCGCAGAAAGACATGTTCAGGTAGCGGAAATGGTTATTGAAAAAGCTAAAAGGCTTGTTGAGCATAAAAAAGATGTTGTTATTCTTTTGGACAGCATAACCAGGCTTGCGCGGGCTTATAACTCTGTGATGCCTCCAAGCGGAAAGATTTTATCAGGCGGTGTCGATTCCAATGCACTTCAAAGACCTAAAAGGTTTTTTGGGGCTGCCAGAAACATTGAAGAAGGTGGAAGCCTGACCATTATTGCAACCGCTCTCGTTGATACCGGAAGCCGGATGGACGAAGTTATATTTGAGGAATTTAAGGGAACAGGCAATATGGAAATACAGCTTGACAGAAGGCTTGCCGACAAACGTGTATTTCCGGCGATTGACATTAAGAAATCCGGTACAAGAAAAGAGGAACTCCTTCTTTCCGAAGAGACCCTGAACAGGGTCTGGATTTTAAGAAAACTCCTTTCTTCATTAAATCCCATCGACAGCCTTGAATTTCTTCTTGAAAAAATGCGCGGAACAAAGAATAATGAAAGCTTCTTAAAGTCTATGAATGCATAGCAATGATGAAAATGGATAAGTAAGTTTATGAAATTATTTCCTGCCGCTCTTTTCAGCACCCTCCTTGAGGGGTGGAAAAACGCCGGAAATATTTCTGTCTTAATAATACATAACAGGGAGCATTAAAAAATGAAAAAAGATATTCATCCGGATTACGTAGCCACAACAATTACATGCGCATGCGGTAATGTTATGGAAGTGGGCTCAACAAAAACCGATATAAAAATTGAAATTTGCTCAAAATGCCATCCTTTTTTTACAGGCAAACAGAAACTTATAGATACTGCCGGCCGGATTGAGCGTTTCCGCAAGAAATATGAAAAATATCAGACCAAATAGAATTCCTGTGATCAGAATGGTTGTTTTCTGAGAAGAACGGTTATCGCATTTCCTACTGCCCGGGAGGTGGAGCTTTAATAACGGATAACAAGTTTTACTGCGAGTAATAAAAAACGCCCCATATGGTGTTATGGGGCGTTTTTAAGCTTAATGAACCCATAAAGGACGTATGTTCGAAAAACTTCAAGGTGTAGAAGAACGTTTCATGGAGCTTGAAACGCTTTTAAGCGATCCCGGTACAATCAGAGACAGGGATGTATACCAGAAATCCGTTCGTGAACATGCCGGGTTATCTAAAATCGTATCAGCTTTCAGAGAGTATAAGCAGATTGCCGGACAGATTGAAGAAAGCACGAGTCTTTTGAAGGATGGTGATCCTGATATAAAAGAGCTTGCCCGCAACGAGATAGAATCTCTTACTCTTCAGAAGGAGAATCTGGAAAAGGAACTACGACAACTTCTTATCCCAAAAGATGCAAATGACGATAAAAATATTATACTTGAAATCAGAGCCGGAACAGGCGGAGAGGAAGCCGCTCTGTTTGTAAATGATCTTTTCAGGATGTACAGCAGGTATGCCGAAAATAAAAACTGGAAAGTTGAGGTTTTGACACATCATCCGACCGGAGTAGGCGGTCTGAAAGAGATTATTGCCATGGTTCAGGGTAAAGGAGCATACAGCTGCTTAAAATATGAAAGCGGAACCCACAGGGTTCAGCGTGTTCCTGCAACCGAGGCACAGGGAAGAATACATACTTCAGCGGTTACGGTTGCAGTATTGCCGGAAGCAGAAGAGGTGGAAGTCAACATTGATCCCGGTGAGATCAAAGTAGATGTATACCGTTCAACCGGACCCGGCGGCCAGAGTGTAAACACTACCGATTCCGCAGTCCGCATTACCCATCTTCCGACAGGATTGGTTGTCACTTGCCAGGATGAAAAGTCTCAGTTTAAAAACAAAAGTAAAGCCATGAAGGTTTTGCGCGCCCGCCTTCTTGACAGTATGATAAAGGATCAGAATGAAAAAAGATCTGAGGAACGAAAAAATCAGATAGGAAGCGGTGACAGAAGTGAAAGAATCAGAACCTATAATTTTCCTCAGGCACGCGTTACCGACCACAGGATAGGCCTCACACTTTATAAGCTGGAATCTATTCTTCAGGGTAATATTGACGAAATAATCGGCGAATTAACCTCCTATTATCAGGCCCGGGCATTACAGAATGAGGAATCAGCAAAACCAAACTGAGCCTGAATGGACCATAATCAAACTCCTTCAGTGGACCACCTCTTATTTTAAATCAAACGGGATTGACAGCCCGAGAGCAACTGCTGAAATTTTGCTTGCACATACTCTTGGGTTAAAAAGAATCGATCTTTACCTGAGGCACGATCAGCCTCTTAACAGAAGTGAACTTGATCTTTTCAAATCTTTAATAAAAAAAAGGACAAGCAGGGAGCCTGTAGCTTATATTGTGGGTTGCAAGGAATTCTGGAGCATGGAACTTGAGGTAACGCAGGATGTTCTGATTCCAAGGCCGGAAACAGAATGCCTTGTTGAAGAAGCTCTTTCTGTTTTGACAAAACAGCATCCGTGTAATCCTAAAAAAATTTTGGAAATGGGTACAGGTTCGGGAGCTGTAATTCTTGCGATTGCATCGCAAAAGCCCGGGCATCTTTATTTTGCTTCAGATGTTTCAATTAAGGCTGCCGGTATTGCCAGTAAAAACACAAAGCGGCTAAGTTTTGACGATAAAATTTCTTTTTTTTGCGGGAACTGGTTTTCACCGCTGAGAGAAAAGGATAATTTTTTTGATATTATTATATCCAACCCGCCATATATCAGAAAAAACGACATAAGAGATCTGCAGCCCGAGATAAACAGATTTGAACCGATTGAAGCGCTTGATGGCGGGGAAGATGGTCTTGAACATATAAGATATATTATAGAGCATGCGCACCAATTTTTAAATAATGAAGGAAATCTGCTGCTTGAAATAGGGCATGACCAGAAGGATCCGGTTGAAAAGATTATAACTGAAACGGGAAATTATAAACGGGTTTACTTCAGAAAAGATTACAGCGGTTTCGACAGAGTTGTTTGCGCAACAAAGTTATAACCCCGATAAACTGGATAACTTTATGTAATTATTCCCTGCCGCTCTTTTCAGTTCCCCTTTGATGGGTGGAAAGACAGAGTAAATAATTTCCGACTTGATAATAACGGCCGGGTAAATTTTCAAAATAATTATTGCGGATATTAAATAATATTGTTATTTAACAAAATTTAACAGACTTGTAGAGAGTCAGAATTCGGACGGCAAAGTAAAAAATTTCCGTCCAGGCGGACGGAATGTTTTTACATAACCGTCAAGTTTATTATAACACACACGTCTCTGGACCTGCTTTATGGTGCTTTCAACAGGTGGAAGTCTAAAGCGGGGATGAATGGGGCGGTGGCATAACCAGAAGGAAGGGAGAAATTAAATGGGTTATCTTACAATGAAGGAACTGCTTGAGGCAGGAGTGCATTTCGGTCATCAGACAAAACGGTGGAATCCCAAAATGAAACCATATATTTTTGGGGCAAGAAACGGGATTTATATAATAGATCTTCAAAAAACCGTCCGGATGTTCAAAACAGCATATGATTTTGTAGTTGAGACTGTCGCCACCGGGAAATCGGTTCTTTTTGTCGGCACAAAGAAACAGGCAAAAGAGTCGATTTATGAAGAGGCGAATCGCTGTGAAATGTTTTATGTGCATAACAGGTGGCTTGGCGGCATGCTGACAAATTTTCAGACTATTAAGCAGGGCATCGACCGGCTTAATTATCTTAATTCCATTCAAAACGACGGTTCAATCAATCTTTTTCCGAAAAAAGAGAGGTTGAAACATGAAAAAGAAAGGGTAAAACTTGACAGCACCCTGGGCGGGATTCGCAGTATGAACGGACTTCCCGGAGCCATATTCATTGTTGATCCCAAAAATGAGGCCATAGCGATACGGGAAGGCAAACGTTTGAGAATACCAATTATCTCAATTGTGGATACCAACTGTGATCCGGATGATGTTGATTATGTTATACCCGGAAACGATGATGCAATACGCTCAATAAGGCTTATTTCATCAAGAATAGCCAATGCATGTATCGAAGGAAAGAAACGGCTGAATGAAAAACGGCAGGCTGAATCGGATAAAAAAGAAGACGATACGGTTGAAGCGGCCGGAGTTAAGCCGGAATTAAAACCGGGTGAGCGGAAAGTTATTTCAAATGGTTCGGACGGACCGGTTATTGAAATAATTAAAAGAGCGGCTCCTGAAGAAGCCGAAGAAACTGAAAGAGAAGAATAGTTGATGAATTTGTAAAACGCTGTTCCTGGTTTTCTACGAAGATATCAATAATATAGTTTGTGCGGAAAGATAAAAATGGGAGATTAGAAGATGGCAATCAGTGCAGAAACAGTTAAACAACTCCGGGAAAAGACCGGTGCAGGTATAATGGATTGTAAGGAAGCTCTTACCATATGTGAAGGAGACATGGATAAATCTGTAGATCATTTGAGGAAAAAAGGCCTTGCTACTGCGGCCAAAAGAGCCGGAAGAGCTATGTCTGAAGGGACGATTCAGCCTTACATACATATGGGCGGAAAGCTCGGAGTTCTTGTAGAGATTAACTGTGAAACAGATTTCGTCGCAAAAAATGATGATTTTAAAGAGTTTGCAAAAAATATCGCGATGCATATAGCTGCATCCAATCCTGTAGGTATCAGGAGAGAGGATGTATCCCAGGAACTTATCCAGAGGGAGATGGAGATATACCGCGCCCAGGCCAGGGAAATGGGGAAACCTGAAAAAATGGTCGAAAAAATAGCTGAGGGAAAGCTTGAGAAGTTTTTTAAAGACAGCTGCCTAATGAATCAGGCTTATGTCCGCGACCCGAATATTACGGTTGCTGACCTGTTAAGCAACCTGATCGCAAAAATTGGTGAGAATATCACTATTAAACGTTTTGTACGTTTTCAGATCGGAGAATCATAAACATTGACACCTCCACAATATAAAAGAGTTCTTTTAAAATTAAGCGGTGAAGCCCTGATGGGCGATCAGGGCTTCGGAATCAGTCCGGATGTTATTAAGTATGTCGCCGAGGAGATCAGGTCGATATTCGATCTCGGGATACAGATAGCTATTGTTGTCGGGGGAGGAAATATTTTCCGCGGGATTGCAGCCAGCTCTTATGGAATGGACCGGAGTTCAGCGGATCATATGGGAATGCTTGCCACAGTAATAAACAGTCTTGCATTGCAGGATTCTCTCGAAAAAAAGGGCATCGCAACGCGTATCCAGACCGCTATATCCATGCATGAGGTCGCTGAACCTTATATACTCAGAAGAGCTGTGCGTCATCTTGAAAAAGGACGTGCCATAATTTTCGCAGCAGGAACCGGCAATCCATACTTTACGACTGATACCGCAGCCGTGCTTAGAGCGCAGGAGATTCATGCCGAGATTCTGCTTAAAGCTACCAAAGTTGACGGGCTTTATGATTCCGATCCGGTCATAAACAAGGATGCCGTATTTCTGAAAAGAGTAACATACATGGAAGTTCTTGAAAAACAGCTTAAAGTAATGGATATGACGGCCATTTCCCTTGCTATGGATAATCACCTGCCTCTTGCGGTTTTCAATCTCAAAAAAAAGGGAAACATACGGAAAGTCATATGCGGTGAGGATATAGGCACACGCATTTTCGCTTGAAGAAATTCCGGCGCTTCTTTAGAACGGATGCAAAGATATCTCGCGGTATTAATAATGGCGATTCTATTACACTAAGAATGAGGTGAAGCCCATGATTGAGCCTGTATTCCAGGAAGCAAAAGACAGTATGGGCAAGTCGATTACTGCCCTTCAGAATGAGTTGAAAAGAGTTAGAACCGGACGCGCTTCCCTGTCGATTCTAGACGGCATAAGGGTTGATTATTACGGAACTCCCACTCCGCTTAATCAGATCGCGTCTCTTTCCGTTCCTGAGAGCCGGCTGATAACCGTTCAGCCCTGGGATGTATCAGTTATAAAAGAGATTGAAAAGGCCATAATGAAGTCCGACCTCGGCCTCACCCCTTCAAGCGACGGCAAAATTATTCGCATATCTATTCCACCGCTGACCGAAGACAGAAGGAAGAAGCTGGTTAAAGTAGTACATAAAACGTGTGAAGATTGTAAAGTTGCTGTCCGTAATATCAGGCGGGATTCAAATGATCTTATCAAGGATCTGAAAAAAGACGGCGAGATCTCGGAAGATGATGCTTTCAAGGCCCAGGACCGTATTCAGAAGATAACTGATGAACAGATAAAGCAGGTCGACAACATCTATAAAGATAAAGAGAAAGAGATCCTTGAATTCTAGCGCATCTCCTGCCGTTACGGATAGACTTGATGTTTCAAAACTTCCCGGGCATGTCGCCATAATAATGGACGGCAACGGGCGATGGGCCGAGAAGCGGTTAATGAATAGAATCAAGGGGCATCAGGCCGGAGCCGAAGCCGTAAGAAGCATAGTAAGAACCTGCCGTGAGATAGGAATCCCTGTTTTGACCCTTTATGCGTTTTCCACCGAAAACTGGCAGCGGCCTGAAATAGAAGTCGCTACCCTGATGAGTCTTCTGAAAAAATTCCTTGATTCCGAACGAAATGAAATGATTGAAAACAATATCCGCCTCAACGCAATCGGGCAGATTGAAAAACTGCCTGAAGATGTCCGTGTAGCTTTGCAGCGGACTATTGATGTGACCGGGAAAAATAAAGGAATGCTTCTCAATCTTGCTTTAAGTTACGGCGGAAGAGCGGAAATTGTAGACATGGTTAAGTCAATTGCCGGCAAGGCAATAGATGGTAAAATGGAGCCATACTCAATAACGCCTGAAATTGTTGCGGATCATCTTTATACCAGAGGCATGCCGGATCCTGACCTGTTGATCCGGACAAGCGGTGAGATGAGGATAAGCAATTTTCTGCTGTGGCAGATAGCTTACGCTGAAATTTTTATCACCGATACATTGTGGCCTGATTTCGGAAAGGAAGAGTTTATTAAAATTCTTATTGATTTTCAGAACCGTGAACGCAGGTTCGGCAATGTCCGGTAGAAAATTCCTGTTCTAAAGAACCTTCCTTTTATATTCGGTTGGTGCTTTTCGTTTTTCTTTATGGATTCTTTTTAAAGGATTCAGATCATGCATTTAAAGCGCTGGATTACCGGCCTTGCAGCTCTTCCGTTTCTCATATGGCTTATAAGCAAAGGCGGAGGTTTTGCGTTTGCTGTTATTATAAGCATTGTGTCGGTTGTTGCCCTTTGGGAATATTATAAGATCGTGCTTGATTCCGCAGGCCGGCATAGAACCGATCCCATCCCCCTGTTATCTTATCTTGCCGGATTGATTATCATATGGGCCGTTTATGGCAAATTTTCGGAGATCGTGCCGGTATTAATCGCATTTAACCTTGTAGTTTCAGGCATGATTTCTCTTTTGAAATTCGAAGCCGATAAAGATGCTCCGTGGCTGGTTGCGAAACAGCTTATGGGTCTGATTTATATTCCTCTTTTCCTCTCATATCTGATTTTGATCCGAAACGGCCAGGATGGGATATTATGGATATACTTTCTACTGATAGTGGTGTTTGCCGGAGATATTGGCGCATTGTACGCAGGTTCATTACTCGGGAAGCATAAGCTTTGCCCTGCAGTGAGCCCTGGAAAAACGATCGAAGGTTCTGTCGGCGGGCTGATTACAAATCTCGGGGCAGGGGCTCTTTTTAAATATTTTTTTCTGCCGGAATATTCATGGGGATTGAGCGTTCTTTTCTTTATTTCGGCAGGAATTGCGGGACAGATAGGTGATCTGTTTGAATCGGAATTGAAACGATCAGCCGGCGTGAAAGACTCAGGCGGAATTCTGCCGGGCCACGGAGGCATCCTTGACCGTATAGATGCTCTTCTCTTTGCCGCCCCGGTTGCATGGCTGTTTAAGGAGTACCTGCTTTAAAAAGTAATTTCCATCGGCTGGGGCCGATGGCTGTGCGGTTTATGGGTTTATCATGAAATCTCTATCGATACTGGGTTCGACAGGGTCAATCGGCACCAACGCTTTGAAGATAGTGGAAATGTTCCCGGATAAATTTCGGGTCAGAGTGCTTGCAGCGAAAAATAATATTAATGTGCTGGCAGAACAGATTCGGATTTTTTCACCCGATTTTGCAGTTGTTTTTGATGAAAAAAGCGCTCTTATGCTGAAAAATAATATTTCCGGCAGCGGTGTTGAAATCCTGTTTGGAAATGACGCCTACAGAATTGCCGCCGCCCATCCGCCTGTCGATATGGTGATCGCAGCCATGGTAGGTTCTGCAGGACTGATACCCGTATTGTCGGCAATTGATGCGGGGAAAAACATAGCCCTTGCCAACAAGGAGACGCTTGTGATGGCGGGTGAAATCGTCATGAAAAGGGCCGGTGAAAAGGGTGTAAAAATACTTCCCATCGACAGTGAGCACAGCGCGATTTTTCAGTGTCTTGCGGGGCATCGCAGAGAAGATATGCATAAGATACTTCTTACAGCTTCGGGAGGCCCTTTTCTAAATCTTCCATTGAATGAATTTGACCACATCAGTCCGGAAAACGCCATGAATCATCCTACCTGGCAGATGGGACGAAAAGTCAGCATCGATTCGGCAACTCTTATGAATAAAGGGCTTGAGGTAATGGAGGCCGCGCATCTGTTTGGTGTTTCTCCTGAGGATATTGATGTCATAATTCATCCGCAGAGCGTAATTCATTCAATGGTATCATATAAGGATGGATCTGTTATCGCGCAGATGGGTATTCCCGATATGAAAGGAGCCATAGCTTATGCGATCTCCTATCCGGAGCGTCTTCCGATAGGCCAGCCGCCGCCCGATTTTGAGAGTATCGGATCATTTACCTTTCAAAAGCCCGATTATGAAAAATTTCCCTGCCTTGCTCTTGCTTACAATGCCGGAAAGACGGGAGGCACTCTTCCGGCTGTTTTGAATGCGGCAAACGAAGTTGCAGTGGACGCTTTTTTAAACAGGAGAATATCCTTTCGGAATATTCCGGAAGTGATTGAAAAAACTATGGGAAGGCACTTTGTTATTGCATATCCGGAGCTTTCTGATATTCTTGAAGCAGATATATGGGCGCGCAGAATCACTGAAGAACAGATTGGTTGAACAGTAAAACAAAATCGGCTTTTTCAATCCAAGCCGGTATTTTTGTAACCACGATATACACGAAGATTTTTAAATAAATAAAAAAATTTGTAACTATTCTGACTCCTGAGCAGTTACAAGATTTGCATATAATAATGAAAGAAATAATATATGAGCACAGATATTTTCGCATTTGTTATAGTTCTCGGTATTTTGGTATTTTTCCATGAGTTCGGCCATTTTATTATGGCCAGGCTCTTTGGGGTAGGAGTAGAAAAGTTCTCCCTTGGTTTCGGACCGAGGCTGTTCGGGAAAAAAGTCGGGATTACCGATTACCGTGTTTCAGCGGTACCTCTCGGCGGATATGTTAAAATGGTCGGCGAAGAACCCGATTCGGATGTCGCCCCTGCGGATATACCTGTTTCCTTTACCCATAAGCATGTTTTTAAAAGGATGATAATTGTTGCCGCCGGACCGCTCTTTAACCTTATTCTTGCCGTAATGATTTTTTTTGTGATTTTCCTGATATCAGGGACATTCATTCTGAAGCCCGTAGTCGGGACCGTTGAGCAGGATTCTCCGGCCGCAAAGGCCGGGATCGTAAAGGGAGACCTTATTGAATCGATTGACGGAACACCCGTTACGAACTGGGAAGAGATGGCAGAAATCATATCCGGCAGTGATGGTAAACGGCTATCGGTTTCGGTCATGAGAAACGGTGAAGCATTAAAACTTGATATTTTGCCGGAGCTTAAGACGGCAAAAAATATTTTTGGTGAAGATATAAAGCGTTATGCAATGGGAATTGCCTCAGCGGGAGATTTCTATTCAAAAGAGCTGAATCCGTTTGAAGCATTATATGAAAGCATAAGACAGACCTATAAAATTACTTATCTGACGGTTGTAAGCATTGTAAAGCTCATACAGGGTAGTTTATCTGCAAAAACCCTTGGCGGTCCGATAATGATAGCTGAAATGGCAGGACAGCAGGCAAGAGAGGGCATTGCCAATCTTGCTTTTTTTATAGCGCTGTTAAGTATTAACCTTGCGGTGCTCAATTTCCTTCCGATCCCCGTTCTTGACGGCGGGCATCTGCTTTTCTTTTTTATCGAGGCCGTTATCGGGAAACCGGTCAATACGAAGATGCGTGAAATAGCCCAGCAGGTTGGAATTTTTGTCCTGATTGTTCTTATGATTTATGTTTTTTATAACGACATTACGCGGATTTTTTTCAGCTAACCCTTTTCCCGCAATTAACCGGGCGAAGCATCATATAATACCATCATAATTTAAAATGAAAAGATTATGCCCTACAGACTTGAAATTGCATTAAAACCGAATATGCTTGACGCCGAGGGCGAAGGGATACGCCATAAAGCGAAAGATTATTTCGGAATTGAACTTACAAAGGTCCGGACGATTTCTGTCGTAACTATCGATGCCGCTTTTACCGATAGTCAGCTTGATATTATTAAGTCCGATATTTTTACAAACCCTGTCATACAGATTTCATCATATGCTCCGCTGCCTGTTGAATTCGACTGGGTTATATGGGTCGGCTACAGGCCGGGTGTCAGGGATAATCCCGGAAGCACCGCAGTCGAGGCTATAGAGGATATCCTTCGAAAGAAATTGGCCCGGAACGAGGCGGTATACACATCAAAACGGTATTGTATTACCGGTATTAACCTTGTCCGGAAAGACATTGAAAGAATTGCCGGGGAACTTCTGGCAAATGATATAATTCAGCAGTCGAAAATCTATTCAAAGAGTGACTGGGACAGCTCCACCGGTATCGGTTATATTATTCCGAAGGTTATTCTGAACCACGTTCCTACTGTTTCGTCAATTTCAATAGACAGCGATGAAACCTTAAAAACAATTAGCGATGAACGTAATCTTGCCCTCAATCCTAATGATATTCCTACTATCAGGGACTATTTTCTGAGAAAGGATGTTCTGGCTGCACGCGCCCTGAAGGGTTTGTCTGAGCCTACAGACATTGAGCTTGAATATATTTCCCAGGCAAGAAGCGATCATTGCAACCATAACACATTCAGGGGCATGTTCCGGTATACGGATCTTGAAACCGGTAATTCAGAAACTGTCGATAATCTTTTCAAGACGTGTATCGAGGCGCCTACCCTTTATCTTAAGGGCAAAAAACCATGGGTTGTATCCGTATTATGGGATAATGCCGGGGCCGGGCTTTTTGATGACAACCACTATTATGTCATAACCGGAGAAACGCATAATTCACCGTCCAACATGGAAGCTTATGGCGGAGCGATTACGGGAATTGTGGGAGTCTATCGCGATCCTTTAGGAACAGGAAAAGGCTCAAAGCTTATTATGGGAAGTTACGGATTCTGTGTCGGCGAGAGAGATTATGACGGTCCGCTTACGCCACGTCTTCATCCGAGGCGGCTTCTTGACGGAGTTATCGAAGGAGTCAGGGACGGCGGAAATAAAAGCGGAATCCCCACACCGTATGGCCAGGTTCTTTTCCATAAGGGATATATGGGAAAATGTCTTGTCTTTGTAACCGCTCTTGGAATAATGCCGGCTGTAATAAAGGGAGAACCTGCCGAACAGAAGAAAACTTCACCCGGAGATCTTGTTATCATGTGCGGCGGCAGGGTGGGAAAAGACGGAATACACGGGGTTACGGCTTCTTCCGAGGTTTTTTCCGAGAATACGCCGGCAGGCCATGTTCAAATAGGCGATCCCTACACCCAGAAAAAGATGCACGATTTTCTCCTTGAGGCGCGTGATGAAGGACTTATAACATTTATTACCGATAACGGAGGAGGAGGACTTTCATCCTCAATAGGTGAATCGGCCCGTTATTCGAACGGGTGCGAAATAGAGCTCGAAAAAGTTCCATTAAAATACGAAGGTCTTGACCAGTGGGAGATTTGGGTTTCAGAATCACAAGAGCGGATGACTGTCGCTGTGAAACCTGAGGATCTTAACAGGTTCATGGAGCTTTCTGCAAAACATGCCGTTGAAAGCACATCTATCGGCAGATATACCGACTCCGGAAAGATTCATATCAAATACGATGATAAAACCTGCGCCTATGTTGATCTGGATCTGCTTGCTGCTGGTTTCCCGCAGTGGGAATTTGACGCGGTCTGGCAGCCGCCTGAAAGACGCGGCATGTTTGAACCGGTTATAAAGGAACCCCGGGAATATAATAATCTCCTCCTTGATATTTTATCTCGCCCAAATATCTGTTCAAAGGAATGGATCTGCAGGCAGTATGACCATGAAGTGCAGGGTGGGAGCGTTATAAAGCCGCTTGTGGGTGCAGA
>JAUPLM010000067.1 GCA_030836965.1 Thermodesulfobacteriota bacterium
GAAAAAGAACTTGAAAAAGCAAAGTCTAAAATCGCATCCGGGGCAGCCGATGGAATCGATACTGAAATAAAGTCGTTAAACGGAGTCAGTATTCTCGTTAAAAAAGTTTCAGTGGAAACTCCTGCCGCGCTGAGAGATCTTGCCGACATGTTCAGGGATAGAATAAAATCCGGAATCGTGGTACTGGGCAGCGCTGCCGGTGATAAAGTGTTTCTTATAGTTGTTGTAACCAAGGATCTTACAGGAAAGTATCATGCCGGAAATATTGTAAAACGAATTTCAGCAATGGTCGGAGGCGGTGGGGGAGGCAGGCCCGACATGGCACAGGCCGGCGGAAACATGCCGGAAAAACTTGATGAAGCCCTGTCCGGAGTCTATGAGATGGTCGGCGGGAACGCATGATTTTGTTAAATCCGCACACCCGGAGTGCAACTCCCGGCAGATAGTCCGCCATGGCGGACTATCTGCCGGGAATGAGTCCGTTGCAGCGGTTTAAAAATAATTTTATTATACAGGATGAAGATTATGAGCATGAAGCCGGGAAATGGCAATAAAATGTCTGAAGATTATAAAACAACTTCTCTTCAGGAGGGTGTCGGCAGCGACAGGATTATGTCCGAAGATGAAAAAGTGTATATGAAAAAATTTGAGCAGTTGCTTGAGACTACAAGATCCATCTGTCATGAATTAAGCCAGCCTATAACAGTCATTTCAGGATATTCCGAATTACTTCTGTTGAAAAAGACGGAAAAGGATCAGCAGTATGAAAGATTACTGGAAATAAAAAAACAGGCGGATATAATCGACGGAACTATACGGCGGCTGCGTAATGTCGTGAAATATTCCACGAGCGAGAACGGTGCCGGAAATGATATAATAGGCGGATAAAGTTCCCCGGCGTTGCCAGGTTGCCTTTCATGTAACCTGAAAAAGATCGATCTCTTTGAGCCCGGTTCCTTCTGTTAACTCCGGATTCTCAAACCTGGCGGTCAAAACCCGGTTCACTGAACCTAAGGTTATATCTAAAAACGTTTGCTGCCGTTTTGCCCGTTCCAGCCGGTCGCGTATTTCATGTTTAAGGTCCTCTTCAATCACCCGATATGTCCTGCGATTGCCCGGCGACCCGCTTGAGTTGATGAAAACCCATCGTCCGTCTTCACGGTCTATAATGCCGGTGTGTCCGGTATTCTGTGATGAAAAAGATATAATTGCGCCTTTTTTTAATCGCGGCTCAATTTTACCCCAGAGTTCATCAAAGGTGGATTCTGCCGCTCCGGAGACCTTAATTTCAACCGGATTTTCACACAGGAGCCGCGTTATACCTTCTCCTGTCAGGAAAGCGTTTTGATTCAAACCCCGGCTGCGCGCCTGCTCAATAAGGGCGCTGCCTACTCCATTACCGCCGTAATAGGAGATGCCGTTCTCTTCCAATATACCGGCAAGAAATTCATAGCAATCCCTGTATTTTAAACGCTCTGATCCGGGCGCTTTCGAATTTTCAATCGAAAAGGAGGAATCAGGATGTACTTTTGCGGTTGTTATTACGGATGCATAGCTGCCGGCATTTTCATCAAATATAGGTTTATTAAACTGGTGGCTTTTGTAAAGATGGATGCCCTCGTTTTTCAGCCGGTCAGTCAGAAGATTAAAATGATTCCGGCCCTGTTCAGTAAGCGGGGCTTTTCCCGCAACATAATCATGGCGTTCCAAAACAAGACGGGCGATGTTGCCGGCCTTCACCGGATCATTTTGCCGGATCATTCTCCATTTTTCATACTGCATGGTATCTTTGAGCAGATTATCAGCCAGGGTGACCGAAAATAGTCCTATAGAGCCGGAACGACCGGAAGTCAACTCCTGCGGAGCGGTAGTAGTATCGACCCTGTTTATATGATGTATGGGAATCATCCGCCTTAAATGCCTTTATGTAATATTGATACGATTAAAAATAAGCAAAATAAGTGCCATTACAAGCAATCCGGGGTTCATCGGGAATAAATTCAGATTTTACAGGCGGTTCGCAGGATCTTACAGAGGCACGTTGATGACGCAAGACTTTAAATCAAGAAAAAAGAATGAAAAGCGTCGTGAATCTGTCGGTGAATGTCATAACTTTGGCAGAAAAGAACGATAAAAGGCAGTTACTGCCGGACGGAAAAGAACCGGGAAAAATATAAACGGGGAAAATAATTACGGGTTCAGTACGATATTCCGGGAAAATATAATGCGGGAAATCGGCTTTTTACAAAAATTTCAAGTGCCGGTTGAAGCAAAACGGTTGTGAATGCGTAGCTTTTCAACCAGTTTATCCATATTTCCGGCGGGGATGATCCTTTTTTCGATGAAATACTCTCCGATGGGACGGTGAAGCATCCTTTGTCTGCCCAAAAGGGCCAATAATTCATAGGATGTTATATATCCCTTAAGTCGGGCGTATTCACCAAACTTCTTATGGAATTTCCTTTCAAGGCTTCGCTGTTTAAGAATAGACTGAATATCGTTTTCACTTAGTATTCCACATCTCACAGCTATCTGTCCGATAGGAGGGCGCTGCATTTTTTGCCATAATATCGCTTCAATAAGGCCTTTCCATGAAACAATGCCGGAGTAATATAGAAACTGACCGATTAATAATCTGCGTTTCGGAATTCGGCCCTTGTAAAAAAAACCGGAGGCATCATTGCAATTTACATTTGTAGCTGTTTTTTTACTGAATTCTCTACGGCATATGTTTTCATATTCCGCACCTTGTGAACGGAGATTTTTTAAGGCATATTGCAGAGTTTCATATGCCAGAGTCACTTTCACAAAACTGCTGTTCATCTCATTTTCTATTTTTCCGACTATAAGTGAACGGTCCGGATGAGTTTCAAATGCTTTCCTGCGATATGCGGTTTTGAGCACCGACGGGTGAAGATGATTTAAAAAATCAACAGGAACAACCTCCGATGAACCGAATATTATCTTATAGGCATTCAGCAGGTCTTGATTCAGCAGAACAGTCGCCAGAATTCACCTCTCTTAAATTCAACAAACTTTTCGGTTCGTATAAAATCAAAGAAGCCGGCATAGCACTGATGAAGGTGATAAGCCTTTAGTATTTGTCTTTACAATAAACTGTATTGCCGGATTCTTTAAAGCTTTAAACACGGCTGTTAACGATTTTACATCACATTATACCATATGATGTAATCAGTAAAGTATTTATTGCAGCATGTGGTGTTTTTGATTTTTGCGATCCCGTAATATTTTCAAACCCGGAGACTTTTTTGTTTCACGAATCCTATCCCGGGATGAAGGAAGCAAAGTGGTAAAGAATATCAATAAACTGGCATACAAGTTGCTTTATATTCATCCATCGAAGCCGGGAAGAGGTTCTCCATTGGGGGGGCAACAGAGAGCTATCAGATACTTTGAGAATAACCGGTAAAAGAATTCAGGCGGATTACCAGCGTAAAATATCATCATTATTCATAGAAGTTGAAAGGCGCGGAGATGGCAGAAAGAATATTAGTTGTCAGTAATAAGGATAATGACCTTGATATCATTAAAAAGACTCTGGGACGCAGCGGATTCGGCATTGATTATTCTTCTGTGCTTTGTGACATAGATAGTATTATTTCAAATAACGGAATCGAAGCTGTTCTTGCCGACTATGATTTTGCAGGTGACAAAGTTGCCGGCTGGATGACCAGGCTCCAGGAAAAAAAGTCCAGGTCATGTCTTATTCTTTATGGTGAAAAAAGCAGCCCTGAAAATATAGCTGAATTGATTCAGAAAGGAGCCTATGGTTTCATACCAAGGGCTCTGCTTGCCGACCGGGTCTATGACACCCTCATGGATGGTTTGGAAAACCGTAAGGCATTTGTTGAAATACTGGCTATGATGGATGAGATAAAAAATATAAACGAAAAGCTTGAAATTGAAAAGACGGCGCTTGGAAAAAGAAACCGGGAACTCGATTTTATCAACAGGTTAAGCTATGAAGTCTCATACGATTTGGACTGGAACCGGATTCTTCGCAGAATTATTGATTCCGGTCTTCTCGAAATAATAAATTCCGAAGCGGTCTCGATCCTTTACCAGCTTGATTCCAGATGGAATTTTGCCTGCTGCGCGCCGGGAGGGCAAAACGACGGGAAGAGAGCAGAAAAACTGAAGATAGAAGCCAAACAATCCGTCGACAAATTATTTTCAATATGCAGGGAAGGTGTTTCACGGGCAAAGCCTGTTTTAATTTCCGGGAGGCTGGTTCTTCCGTTGAGCCCCGAAGGGCGGTTACAGGGAGTGCTTGTTATTATACCGGAAAGCCGGGAATCATATCTGGATGATAACCAGGAAATCTTCTCCACTATTTCAAATATTCTATCCATGTCTTTAGATAACGCTGAAAAATATCAAAAAGTCAAAAAATTGACCGTAAGAGACGGCCTGACCGGTATTTACAATCATATGGGTTTTAAGGAGTTTATGGAAAGTGAGTTTCTTCAGGCGAGAAGATATAAAAAACCGCTGTCTCTGATCATGATTGATATAGACAGATTTAAAACCATAAATGATTCATTAGGTCATTTGGCGGGCGATTACGTACTGAGAGAACTGGTCAATTGCCTGAAAGGTAACCTGAGGGAGACGGATATACTCTCAAGATACGGAGTTGATGAGTTTGCATTAATCCTCCACGAGACCGATATGCAATTGGCGGAGATACTCATACAAAGAGCGCTGTCGGCATCAAGGGATCATAATTACGAGTGGAAGTCCGAAAAGATTAAAGTTGAGGTAAGTTTCGGTATCGCATCGGTATGTGAGCTGGGAGACGGAGACGGCACCGATGAATTAATCGCGAAAGCGGATTCCAGGATGTACTCCAAAAAGCGTTCAGAGGATTTGTTTTTTATCACGGATAATGAGGCTTTGCCCGTTCCGGCGTCTGTCTGAATGTACTAAAGACAGTATAATTATTTTATAAGGATTATTCATTGATAAAGAATCTTGTATTTCCGGGAAATTACGTTATCAGCAGGGAAAAAGAAGTTGTACTGGAAGCCTGCCTGGGTTCATGTGTCGGAGTAACAATCTGTGATAAGGAAGCCGGAGTAGGCGGGTTGATCCATTTGCTGCTTCCCGAACGGACAGGCTGCCGTGAAACACATAAACCTGAATTATATGCCAAAACCGGCCTGCCTATATTTATTGATGCATTATGCAAGGCCGGTGCCGACAAGACACGGATGAAAGCATGCCTGGCAGGAGGAGCGCTTGTAGGTCCGGTATCCCAAATCGATCTGGAACTGGATATCGGCGGGAGAACAGCTGAAATCGCACGGAAAATTCTTTCAGATGAATCAATACCCGTTCATCAGTCTGAAACCGGGGGATATCTGGGATACCTTCTGAGCCTTGATTTGAATTCTTTGAACAGTTCAATCAATATGTCAGCCGGCCGGCCTGCCGAAAATCACAAAGTATTCAATAAACCGGCTGCGCATGACATTGCCGGCGCCGTCAGCGCAGTGAGGCCGATTCCCCAGATCGCTCTTAAAATCATCCGGATGATGAATGACGGGAATTACAATATGAATGCAGTTGCAGATGAGATCAAAAAAGACCAGATCATCAGCGCAGGCATTATCAGGATGTGCAATTCATCATTCTTCCGCTTTAAGAGTAAAATAGATACTATCGAGCGGGCTTTGTTTATCCTGGGAGAAAGACATCTTTTTCAGATGATCGTTTCAGCTTCTCTCGAAAATTCGTTTTCAGACGTAAGGCAGGGGTATTCACTTTGTAAAGGCGGGCTTTTCCGGCATTCCATAGGAACAGCACTGGTTTCAGAGGAGCTGGCCAGATTCACAGGAGTTGTTAAACCTGATATTGCTTATACCGCCGGGCTTTTACATGATATCGGAAAGGTTGTGCTGGACCAGTATATATCATCGGCGTATACGTTCTTTTACAGGCGCACCCAGCTGGAAATGATTGAACTCGGTGAAGCCGAAAAAGAGATGCTCGGAATTACACACACTGAAGCGGGGCAAATACTCGGAGAAAGCTGGTCTCTGGATGAACGTCTTACAGACACTATCAGGCATCATCACCATCCGGAGCTGGCGTCGATCGATCCTGAATTAACGCATGTAGTCTATCTTGCGGACCTGTTGACAGGTAAATTTCAGGCAGGGCAGGAATTGGGGTTCAAAAACAAGGGCAGCATTGCTTCAAGACTTCAAAAAATAGGGTTGACGCCTTCACAATTATCCTCCGTCGTCGATCTCATTCCCCAGACAATACTGGAAGGATCAATTAATCTTCAGGAGGTGTGTTGAAAGGCATTATTTTTCCTGATTTTTCCCATCTTCCGTCAGCTCTGGGCAGCCGGAATAATTATTGACCTGCGCTTTTTTTCATTGTCGCCCGCTGAAAGCGCTATTTTGTTTTGCCTGTAGCTGTCGAAAAAAGCATCGACTACCCGGGGGTCAAATTGACTGCCCGAGTTTTCTCTTATAATCTTGAGGGCCTCGCCTTCCCTCATCTTTTCCCGGTAGGATCGATCCGAGGTGAGCGCGTCATAAACATCCGCGACCGACAGAATGCGTGAAAGCAACGGAATCTCATCGCTTTTAAGACCGTCCGGATATCCTTTGCCGTCAAAACGCTCATGATGATGCCGGATTATATTCTGTTCATCGAGCCACATGCCGAGATGCCCGATAATAGTACTGCCGGTTATCGGGTGCTTTTTTATAACAGCGAATTCATCCGCTGAAAGCCGTGCCGGTTTCATAAGAATGTTGTCCGGTGTTCCTATCTTTCCTATATCATGCAGAAGCCCGGCAACATTCAATTTATCGATTTCCTCCTGCGTACAATTCATGGCTTCCGCTATTGACATGGCGTAGAGGGAGACTCTGTGTGAATGCTGCTTGGTATAAGGATCTCTTGCTTCTATCGTTTCGACAAAAGCATAAAGCTGTGCGAAAAGACTTTCAAAAATATTTTCATAAAGAGCCAGATTTTCTACCAGAGAGGAAGCTTTCTTCAGTAAAAAATTCAAATAATATAAATCCTTCCCGCTGAAGCGGCCCGTTTTATCGTCTGCATAAAGAACAAGAACGCCGAAGGTGCTGGCTTTGATTTTCAGAGGGATAGCCATTGTGCAGGAGTTTTGATTGTTATTTATAATGAGCGGAATCCCGTCGTTCACCACTTTTTTTATATTTTTCGATAGAATATACCGGGCGTTTAACGCAATATCGCGTTTCGACCTGGAAAAAGACGCAAGGATGGATGGGTCGGGGCAGTCATTGGAAAATGTGCAGAAACAAGCCTCGTCACACAGAGTGATCTCACCTGCCAGATTTACAAGCGTATTAATGAGATTCTTGATTGTATTGGCCTGTTCCAGCTTCTGGAGAATCAGGCTTATTACTTCAAGATCCCGCATTTTCTGCTGTAATTCCTGATTGATGTTCATAAGCTCCCGGTTTTTCTGTGTCGCCTCTTTCAGCATGATGCTATCCAAAAGCATAGAACGATCTTTTAATACCCTTTTGATTGTCAGAGGAATTTGAAACATATCGATGGGCTTTGTCAGGAAATCGACGACCCCGGTCTTTAGAGTTTTAATCGCATTATCTGCCGTCGGATTGCCGGTCATTATAACTATAGGGATTGTTTTATCGTGATGATGAATCTGTTCGGCCAGTTCCACTCCACCTATGACCGGCATGGAAATATCCAGAAAACAGCAGTCGATCTGCCGGTGCTTGATTATCTCCAGGGCATGAAATCCGTTGCTTTCGGTAAATACGCTGTATCCGGGATTTGAGTGCAGGTATTGCGCGAATAATTGTAAAATAGCCTTTTCGTCATCAACTACCATTATATTTAAATTTTCGTTCATCGACGATTTTCTCCGTTGCTGCTTCAGTGTCAAGCATATTCAGATAATGATTTTTGAATGCCTTGAACTCATTTTCCGTCAGCATACCTTTTTCTCTCAATGACGAGAGTATTTGTAATTTGTCCAGATAATTGTTTGGTGTAATATTGTTGTGGAGATAGTGCAGCCCGGCCATGCTTGAAGAGAAAAAATTGAGGCTCGTTATTTTTCCGGTCTTATCCCTTTTATTATTCAGAAAAAGAAGTTCATCATATGCATCCTGTAATTTTCTTAAAAGCTCCCTGTTTTCCCGGTTAAGATATATTTTGTCCACTGCACGGTCTACAACTATTCTGATTTCATCCAGCTTGCACGGTTTCAGAATATAATCATAGGCGCCCTCTTTGATTGCAAGGACGGTCGTTTCAAGTGAGGCATAACCGGTGACAATAATCACAAGAGATTCCGGATTTATTTGTTTAGCCCGCTTGAGAACCTCAAGACCGCTCAGTCCGGGCATGACAAGATCCGTGATGATAAGATCAAAAATGATTGATCTCAGCATATCCACGGCTTCGGTGCCGTCATAACATACCGAAACAGATCTCTCCTGTCCGCCTGACGATGCGAGATCTTTTAATATGTCGGCGGTTACCTTGTCATCGTCGACTATAAGAATCCTTATCCGGTTGTCCGTTTGCAGGAGTTTCAGTTCGGTCATTTTTTTATTTATTAAACCTTTTTATCAAAAAGAAGTCCTATGGCCTCTTCGAGTTTTGCAGCAAGATTCAACATCTCCGCGGAAGGAATTTCTCTTATGACCTTACCGGTATCTTCATTGACAACAGTGACCATGATCTTCCCGGAAGCTTCATGAACCGAGAAATTCAAATCGACATTGTGAAGCACCTGCATTTTATTTTGCAGGTCCACGGCCATTTCCGAGATTTGAGAAAGTTCAGCAGCCTTCTTTTCATCTTCAGCTTTGCTCTTTTCTTTGGGATAAGCCGTATCCTGAAGAGCAATATTCAACGGTGGTATGGAATTCGGGCTTTTTAACGATTTAGTAACTCTTTCCAGCAACATCTGAATCACCTCCTTTTTCCCATTTCATTTCAGAGATCATCTTTTTGCGTCCATGTAAACGGGAATATTCATTTTTTTTGAGCCATAACCTTTCGCGGCCTGCCTGGCATTGCTTATTTTCAGAAGCTCCGCTTTAATGTCATGACTTACTTCCCTGACCAAGACCATTATCTCGGCATCAACGGGTGTAATTTGTTCAAGTAGGCTTTTAATGCTTTGCCGGTAACCGTCAAGAGCCGCTTTCATGCCATTTGGAACCAGTGATAATTCCTCTTTCCCATGGTTTATGGCTTTCTGCACCGAGAAATCGATTTTTTGAATCCTGTTTATGCAGTCCTGGCGTTTCGACAGCAAGTCTCCCAGTTTAATTTCGTTTTTAGACACCAGTGTTTCTTTCATTGTCTTTGTGACGGAGAGATACCGTGTCATCAGGGAAATCTTCTGCTCCATAATACGACAAAGGTGTTCGTGCTGAAAGCTGAAGGCTGAAATATCCTTCTGCGGTCCGGATAAAGCGCTTTCCCCGATGCTCCGGAGTTTCGTGTGATTACGCATGCTTTTTCCCTGCCTTCCGCTCAACAGTGTGCAGCCTGAAAGCCTGCGTTCCGTCCGCCTGTATGAATTTGTTACATACGCATACAGTTAACCGCATGCTGAGTCCTTTCTTCATTAAGACTAATCGATTCAGGCTTTAACTTTCTGCTCTGCCCGGCAATCATTTCTTTCCAGGCGGATAAAAGATCGGTTAATATTCCGATAACTTCATCAATACCTTCGATATCTCTTTTTACGTCGGCCTGAAGAATCCTGTGGGTCATGTAATTATAGAGCGCTTCCAGATTTCTGGCTATACTGCCGCCTTTTTCAAAGTCAAGCGAGTATAGCAGTTCATCTATAAAATCCGCAGCCTTCGTGATGGCTTTAAACTTGGCTTCGTATTCTTTCCCCTCGAACCTGATTTTTGCGATTTTAAGCTGTTCAATAGCCCCTTCATAACACATTACGACGAGTTTACCGGGGTCTGCCGTGATTACGTTTGTTTTACAATAAGCCCGAATACTGTTGCGGTACATCAAAAGCCTCCTTTAATTATTTCATATTGGGATCAGCCGCTACATCCAGCCGCCGTATAATCCTTCTATCTGTCCGCTTAGCCAGTTGCTCTGATTCTGCATTCTGGAAAGAGCCGTTTCCATAGCTACAAACCGGTTTATCATCGATTCCATCTTGCGGTTTAAACGATCTTCCATCTGCCCGATCTGTATCCCGAATCTCTTGATGCTGTCCTGAAGGGAATCCTGTTTAAATCCGACATATCCTTCGATAGAATCCGTAATATTAAAGAGTGTACGGTCGAATAGTTCCGCAACACCCAGGGTGAGCATCACGTTTCCAGCGACTCCGGCGGAAGAACCGGTATATCTGACAGCAAGACCGTCCACATTTGTTTCGCCGCTGTTTCCGGTTAGAGTTTGGCCTGAGCCTGTCGCGGCTTTTCCGTTAATCGTTCCTCCGACGTCCAGACCGTTATTAACGCTTAAAGGGGTTGTCTGACTCCCAGTCCATAGACCCGTATCGGTGTCTTCCTCAATCATAAAATCGTAATTGCTTCCATAACTGCCGTGAGTAAGCATCAAATGGTCGCTTCCGTCATTCGATGCGGTTATATCGATTGCCCACCGGCCTTTCTGACCGCCGGTATTCTCTTCCGAGACGGATCCGAATATATCCACCTGGTTTTCGGTTCCTGTATAGTCGAATGTCAGGGCTATACTGCTGACTCCTTCCGACTTGTCTGTAATAACTATCTGTCCGGTTGTGTCGATCTCAGCTGTGACCTGGCTGTTGAATGCAGTCTCAATCGCGTAAAGCAGCCCATTAACAGTATCCGTCCCGGTATCTGAAATGATGTAAGAGCCCGAGGTCGTGGAGCCGTTTCGGGTTATCCCGCTGAAGGCTATAACATCGCCGTTTACCAGATTTCCTCCGTCAATGTTGTCCCAGGTCGTCTCAGATGTAACAGGAATAACGCCGCCGGTCATTTTGACCGGGGTGCTTCCTGCAAGTTTCTGCGTATATACGGTATCCATTTCCGTATTGACGGCATTTATGATGTCGGAGATAGTCATGCCGCTCGTGAGCGATACGGCGGCTGTTTCACCGTCGTTTGTAATGGTCAGGGTTTCATCATGACCCAGAGTTCCTGAGACCGTGATGTCGCTTGTATCTGTGCTCCTCGTGGCTGCCTGGGTGATGTTGATCTCATACTCTCCCGCCTGAGTATCGCGGGAGCTGCGGATGTAGTCCAGATCCCCCGAATCGGATGTGCCGTTTGCGGAAAATAAAAGTTTTATGTCATTAAAGCGCGTTTCAAGATATTCTCTCATTTGATCGTCATCGATATTAAGCTGACCGTCAGTATCCACCTCGATGCCGGCAAGACCCAGCGTGGAGAGATCCGGTGCAACACCCCAGACCTGCTGAATAAGAATAGCCGTGAGATCCGATTTCACCGAAGAAAGCGTACCATCCCCGAAAAGCGTTCCTCCCGCCTCTTCATTATCCTGATCATATGATTGCTGCTCTTTCAAATAGGCGGATACCGCATTGTAGTCCGATACAAAGTTCCCGATATTCTCCATGACCGTATCGGTATCCCTGGCCACATTGAGGGTCAGTGTCGTTCCCGGATCAGCCTTCAGAAGATTAAGGGTGATACCCGGGAGTACATTTTCAACTGAGTTATCACTGCTCGTCAAATTGACGTCATCTATACGGAGTGATGCATCCGTTCCTTCAACAATCTCTCTCGTGCGCACTTCACCAAGCACAGTGAAGGCCCCCCAGTCAAGTGAGGAGTATGCATCACCGGTTGTTGACTGCAGAGCCGCTGCAAGACTGCTTGCTCCTGCCTCCTGGTCGGCTACCTGTATTTTGCCGTCCGACGTTAGATAAACAGAAACTTCATCACCGTTTGCTTCATAAGCGGTTTTAACCGCATCCAGGAGATCCTGTACCGTGGATGTTTCCGTTATAACCAGAATATCTCCGCTCACATCATTGCCGCTATGATCACGGGATGCCGCTCCGAGAGAAATCTTGTCTCCGGCGGTATACTGGTTGTACCCGTCGATTCCGGCCAGAAGAGTGCCTGTAGTGATAAATTCACCGTTTTCGGTCATGCTGTTTCCGGATGTAGTTCCCTGAACTGCCGAAACGCCGTTTTGAAGAACTCCTAGAGTCCCGAGGATGTTCCGGGCATCAAGGAAATCCTGGCTTCCGTTTATCTGGAGTTTATATGCCGTAGCGGATTCAGTTGTTACCGCCACAA
>JAUPLM010000068.1 GCA_030836965.1 Thermodesulfobacteriota bacterium
ATATGTATTCATAGAAACGTTTAAAGAATTACTTCCGAAATCCCTGCACAACAGGCCCAAATGGGGTTTTGAGATGCCGCTCAGCAGGTGGCTTAAATCGGATCTGCGGTACCTTATAGATGAAAATCTCTCGCGGGAAAGAATCACCCGGGAAGGTGTTTTCCATTACCCCGCTGTGAAAAAACTCGTTGAGAACCTCATGTCAAACCGCTCCGACACATCCTGGCAAATATGGAATCTGATCGTGTTCCAGGTCTGGTACTCGCATTATGGAAAAAATTAAAGTTATTCATATCATTACCCGTCTGGACAAGGGGGGCTCTGCCGAGAATACCCTTTTAACTGTTGAAGGTCTTGATAAGAAAATATATGACATCCTTCTGGTTAAAGGACTTTCCATTGAATCAGGCATGACGGAAGATGAAGCCATGGCAGTGGAAAAAAGCATAAGAGATGCTGAAAGTAAGGGGGTCAGGATTCTGACTGTTCCCGGCCTTGTGAGAAAGCCAGACCCTTTTTCTGATTTTAAGACCTTTATTGAACTGATCAAAATACTGCGGCATGAAAAACCCCATATCGTTCATACCCACACTTCCAAGGCCGGAATACTGGGAAGATGGGCGGCTTTTTTTGCCGGAGTTCCAATAATTATACATACGCCCCATGGCCACGTATTCTGGGGGTACTTTGGGAGATTCAAAACATCATTTTATACCATACTCGAAAAGGTCGCGGCATTCATAACCGATAAAATTATTACGCTAACCGAACAGGAAAAAAATGATCATCTTCGTTTCCGCATTGCTCCCATGGATAAGTTCTCGGTCGTGCATAGCGGAATAAGGCTGGACGGATTTTCAGATCCGCCGGTTGATCCAGCTGTTATAAGAAGGAAACTGGGAATACCCGAAAAGGGTCTGGTTATCGGCACAGCCGGCAGGCACGCGGCTGTTAAAGGGCAAAGGTATTTAATTGAAGCGGCTGTTAATATTACGGAAGCGAAACCGGATACAATGTTTGTGTTTTTAGGCGCAGGTGAACTTTCGGAAGAACTGGAAGATATGGCCTTAAAACTGGGCGTGATGGAGAAAGTGAAATTTCCGGGCTGGCGGCCGGATGTAGCTGAAGTGATGTCCGTATTTGATCTGTTTGTACTTCCGTCTCTTAACGAGGGAATGGGGAGAGTCCTCGTTGAGGCTATGGCGCTGGGGAAACCGGTTGTGGCGAGTAATGTGGGAGGAATTCCCGATCTTGTCGATCACGGCAAAACCGGTTATCTGGTTCCTCCGGGGGACGTCCGGAGCCTTTCCGCCGCAATATGTGATATTATAGAAAATCCTGAAAAAGGAAAAAAAATGGGTGAAAACGGAAAAAAGAAAGCTGCCGGGTATAGCGCGGATGCAATGGTGATGAAGATTGATAAGCTGTACCGGGCCTTGCTGCAACAGAAAAACATTACATAAGAGACAGCACTCAAATGAAAAATATTTTAAATAAAATGGCAGGGTTTGCTTATTTCACGGCATTAATTATTTTATTTTTATCCATTGATTCATATGGCGGTGATTATAAGCAGGTTGCCGGACTGATTGATCTTCGCAGTACGTTCAGTGACGGTGCTTATGATATTGAAACCCTTGCAGGAATGGCAAAGGGCAGGGGTTTTGAAGTTCTTATAATAAATGACCATGACCGTGTGGCTATGGAATACGGCCTTCCGCCATTCAGGAATATTGTTAAAAAAAAGGTCGAGTTGAACTCGATAAACAGGATGGGTGCAAAAACTTATCTGGATGCTATCGGGACAGCGCAGAAAAAGTTTCCGGATATTATTTTAATTCCGGGTTCGGAGTCCGCCGCTTTTTATTACTGGACCGGTTCATACTTTGAAAAAAATCTCACCGCCCATAACCATGAAAAACGCATTTTGACCATAGGCATGGATAAGCCTAATGATTATGAAAACCTTCCGATTCTGCACAACTTCGCCGCTTCAAAATTTGCCGGCATGCTTCGCCCCGGAATCCTTATGTTTCTCTGCTCTCTTGCGGTTTCCGTTTTTCTGATCAAATGGGGAGGATTTTACAGGTTAACAGGCCTCATTGTTCTTATTTTGAGCGCGGCTTTTATTGCCAACAGCAATCCTGTAAGAAGTTCTCCTTTTGATCAGTATCACGGCGATCAGGGGATAGCCCCTTATCAGCTTCTTGTAGATTATGTGAATTCGCGGGGAGGGCTTACCTTCTGGAACTATCCTGAAACCAAATCGGGCGTCAGAAATTTGGGCCCGATCCGTGTCGACACTCCCCCTCATCCGGAAGTTCTGGAGGAAACCGGCGAATATACGGGTTTTGCCGCTCTTTACGGGGAGAATATAACTGTTACGGAACCGGGTAATGTCTGGGACAGGGTTTTGACCGCATATTGTCAGGGAATAAGAAACAGGCCTGTCTGGGGAATATCCACGGCGGATTTTCATGAAGAGGGAGGGAGCGGGGAGAAACTGGGTAATTTCCCGACGGTTTTTCTGCTCCGGGAAAAAAGCAGGAGAAGCGTGATGGAAGCGCTTAAAAACGGAAAAATGTATGCGTACCGCGGCAGTTATCCGCAGCTTATCAGGCTTGATGAGTTTTCTGTCTCATCACCTGATGAAGCAATTAAGGGGGTTTCAGGGGATGAAATTATATTAAAGGAGAGCCCCAGAATCAGGATTTCCCTTTCGGCGGCCGTGGCTTCGGAGAATAAGATAAAGGTGCGGTTAATAAGGTCGGGAGAACTTATTGAGACCTTTGAAGGAAAATTGCCGATGCAGATCGATTATGAAGATAAATATTTTCAGCCCGGCAGGAAGATATATTACAGACTGGACATGAGCGGGTGCGGTTTGCTTGTTTCCAATCCCATCTTTGTAAAGTTTGAATAGTAATTATTCAGTCAGCATGGCGGACGTATCTTCGGCAGGTGAAATTATCGCTGAAAAAGATGAACGTTCATCTTTCAAAACCTTAGTTGGTATAGGATGTTTGTTTTTTAATTCGATGTTGAATGTTCGATGTTCCAAGTTCGACGTTCATCTTAAAAAAAATTCTGTAATCCTGTCAGGTAATTTTCTGTAGTGAGGAACAAATAAAGATGATAGTTTCCGTACACCAGCCCCAGTATCTGCCCTGGCTTGGTTATTTCGATAAGATTGAGCAGGCGGATATCTTTGTTCTCCTCGATAATGTCCAGTTCAAGAAAAATGAGTGGCAGAACCGGAACAGGATCAAGACTGCAAACGGCTTGCAATGGCTGACCGTTCCTGTTATGTACAAGCACCCGCAGTTGATTAATGAGGTTGAAATCAATAACAGGGATAAATGGCAGCATCGTCAAAGGCAGGCGATTATCTCGAATTATAGAAAGGCCCCGTGCTGGTCCCTGCTTGAAGGATTATTTGAAGAGATATTTTCATCGAAATGGCGATACATTTCTCAACTGAATATTTTTACGGTCAGTAGGCTTGCCGGGATTCTGGGTATTAATACGCCTGTTTATATCGCATCGGAGCTTGGAGAATTTTCTGAAAATCCTGACGAGAGACTGATTGCCATTACAAAACATTTTGATGGAGATACATATCTGGCGGGAAGCGGGGGAAGGGAGTATATGGAGACGGCCAAGTATGTTCAGCACGGCATAAAGGTCATTTTCCAGGAGTACAAACACCCTGTTTACAAACAGCTTTTCGGCGATTTTGAGCCGTTTATGTCGGTCGTTGATCTTCTTTTCAACCATGGTCATGAGAGCTTGAAAATTCTTAAAGGATAGTTTTGTGTAACACCGGATTACAAAGCCAGGCAGGGGTATGCGCCTATGCGTTCTGACGGAATTATAGCTGCACCTTCGATTGCGGTCCGCCTGAGGCGGATTTCCATAAGTTCCAAACAGCCCCGAAGATTAATGTTCACGAAGACTTATTTTATCTCCGCCTGTGTGATCTCTGTCGACTATCCGGGGGCGTTGACAGATTAGAATAAAGTTTTCCGGCATAACGCATCGGCGCATACCTCTGTCAGGCCCCTAATGCCGGTTATGCAAAGACTTCTAAAGGAGAGAAATGAAAATTTTAGCCATAGGCGCCCATCCGGACGATATCGAGGCCGGTTGCTCCGGTTCCCTTGCTAAATACGCGCAAAACGGCCATGAGATCTATCTGCTTATCATGACCGAAGGCCACATGGGAGGTGAAGGCTCCGTCAGAAAAAAAGAGCAAAGAAAATCGGCGAAGTTTCTCAAGCCGCGGGAACTGATATGGGGGGGATACAAGGATACGCTGCTTACGCCTCATATGAACCAGATGGTGCATGATATCGAAGTCGTGTTGAAGAAGATTGATCCCGATTTCATTTTCGTCCATCATGAGGATGATACACACCAGGACCATCAGGCCCTGGCCAAAGCCACGATTTCTGCGACACGCTATATCCGTAACGTTCTTTTCTATGAAGGCCCGACTACCCAGAATTTTTTTCCTGCCGTTTTCATTGACATAAAAGAAACTCTCGACACCAAAATAGCCATGCTCCTGGCGCACCATTCCCAGGTGCGGAAGACCAATATCGAAGGACTGGCCATCACGGACATCGTCCGTTCAACCGCTGTCTTTCGAGGAATCCAGGGACGGGTTCAGTTCGCGGAGGCCTTCGTTCCGCTGCGTCTGTTCATCAATATTTCAGTGTGAGTAAAGGATTCTGTCTGATGGAAAGTATTCCCCATTCCCGGCCCACCATCGGCGATGAAGAGATTGAGGCTGTAGTTTCCGTACTCCGGACCGGACAGCTTGCGCAGGGGGAACAGGTTCTTTGTTTCGAAAACGCTCTCGCCTCGCTCATAGGAGCGGCAGGCGCAGTGGCGGTCAGTTCCGGTACCTCGGCTCTGCACCTTGCTCTGCTGGCACTGGAAATCGGTGAAGATGACGAAGTAGTGCTCCCCGGTTTTGTCTGTCCGGCCCTCATAAACGCTGTACGCTATGTCCGTGCGGTACCGGTTCTGGCCGATATCAACGCGGAGACTTACAATGTGGATATCCCTGATCTTAAGAAACGGCTGACCGGGAAAACGAAGGCAGTCATTGTGCCGCATATGTTCGGTCTGCCGGCGGATATCAGGGAAATTGTCGCACTGGGGGTCCCTGTCATAGAAGATTGTGCCCAGTCCCTGGGAAGCAGCTATAATGGATCTCCTTCCGGCAGTTTCGGCGCATTGTCCGTCTTTTCCTTCTATGCCACAAAGGTAATCTGCACCGGAGAAGGCGGTATGATCGTATCCGGGGACAAGCGTTTACTTGAAAAAATCAGGGATTTGCGCGATTACGACGAAAAGGAAGACTGGCGCCTGCGTTACAACTACAAGCTCACCGAGTTACAGGCTGCCATGGGTCTTGCGCAGCTCCGGAAACTTCCGGTTCTGATCGGACGCCGCCGGGTAATAGCAGGCCGGTATCATGAATTCTTTCGGGAACGCCTCCTGCCGGTTCCCGTTTCCCTTCCGGACCGCGAACATATCTATTACCGTTACATCATTCGAACGGAGCGTCTTTCGGAGCTGCTCGACGCCGGCAGGGAAGCCGGAATCAATTACC
>JAUPLM010000069.1 GCA_030836965.1 Thermodesulfobacteriota bacterium
CGGTAAGACATATTTCCGCGTTAAGCGATCTGAAGAAAAAAGAAAGAGCCGACCTGCTGGAACTTGTAGATAAATCCATAGAGATATTGAAACTTGCAATGAAGCCTGACGGATTCAATGTTGGATTGAATCTTGGCAAAGTCGCCGGTGCCGGAATTGAAGAGCATCTTCACTTTCATATAGTGCCGCGATGGTTAGGCGACACGAACGCCATTGCCGTCTTTGCTGATATTCGTGTCATACCTGAACACCTGAAAACGACATATAATAATCTGAAACCGCATTTTAAATATTTGACGTTTCCCTAATAAGAAAACCGGAGTAAAAAAATGAATCAAATCAAATTAGTACTTTTAATAATCGTTTTTATTATCATCGGACTTTTCGTTTGGGATAAATGGGCTTATCTTCTGGCAAAAAACAGAATCAGCTTAAATCTTTTAATTAATTCATACCGAACCCCTGAGCTGCCGACAGGTATCATATTGCTTATAAGCTTTTTTGCCGGTCTTATAATTGCGTATGTATTAGCACTCTTTGAACGCTTCAGGCTTAATTCGGAAATCAAAGGTTTGAAATATACCATAGATTCAAATCTTGAAAAAATCGCAGAACTTAAAAATGAAGTTATTTCACTCAAAAAAAAATTTACCCCCGATAAAGAATAATGTTCCGGCTCCGGAACAGGAGTTTCTTTTTTGGACGCGGATCAACGCGGATTATCATGATTTCAAATATAGACTGAAGGCGGATAGGCTGAAGGCTGTTAAATCTTTACACGAATCCCTGAATCTTTTTTCCTTAACATTTGCCGGTATAGGCGAAAGCTGCGTCCTGATCAATAAAGTATCCTGCATATGAACCCATCCAATGCTACCCCCATGATGAAGCAGTATCTGTCGATTAAAGGCAGATATCCTGATGCGATTCTTTTATATAGAATGGGTGATTTCTACGAGATGTTCTTTGAGGATGCGGAGACAGCGTCAAGGGTTCTTGGAATTACCCTGACCTCAAGAAACAAGAAGGAGGAATTCCCTGTTCCTATGTGCGGAGTGCCTCACAGGGCTGTAAAAAGCTATATCGCAAGACTGATAAATAACGGCTTCAAAGTGGCGATCTGCGATCAGAAAGAGGATCCTGCTGAAGCAAAGGGCCTGGTCCACAGAGATGTTGTGCGTGTTATAACTCCGGGAATGATCATAGAAGAAGAACTTCTGGACGAAAAATCAAATAATTATATCCTTTCAATAGCCCGGCATTTGAATTGCGCTGGCTTTTCCTGCCTCGATGTTTCAACAGGATTGTTCAGGCTGACTGAGACCGGCGGATTACAGGAACTGCCAGATGAGATTTTAAGAATCAATCCAAGCGAAATTCTTCTTGCCGAATCATCAAAAAGCGACCCCTTCTTTTCCGTTATAACCGATGCGCTGAAGGGGAAGGCCATAACATACCTGGATGACGTTAACTTTGAGTATAAAAGGTGCAGGGAAAGGCTTACCGGCCTGTTGAAAACCGTATCGCTCGAGGGTTTCGGATGCGAAGAAATGAAGGCCGGGGTGTGTGCCGCAGGAGCGCTCGTTTACTATATGAACGAAACCCAGAAGCAGGGCACAGAGCATTTTTTATCGATAGAAACATACACCCTCGGCAAGCACCTCCTCATCGATGAAACAAGCTGCAGGAACCTTGAATTACTCAAAAATTTAAGAACAGGCTCAAAACATGGAACGCTGCTTTCGGTTATCGACCGTACCGTTACACCTATGGGCGGAAGGCTCATGAGAAGATGGCTCGGATACCCGCTTCTCGACATGGAGGAAATAGCATCCAGGCTCGATGCGGTCGATGAAGCTAAAGACGATATACAGGCCAGAAAAAACTTGAGGGAAAACCTGAAATCGGTTCACGATATGGAGCGTCTCGGCAGTAAAATAGTAATGGGGCATTCCAATGCAAGAGATCTCGTCGCTCTTAAAAATTCGCTTTTTGCTCTTCCTTCGGTAAAAGACGGCATCCGGCACTTCAAGTCCGGTTTCTTTAAATGGAATCATGATCTTGAGGAACTATCTCTTCTTGCTGATCTCATTGAAAAGGCGATACGGGAGGATGCCCCGCCTGTTATAAACGAAGGCGGATTGATCAAAAGCGGATATAATGCCGAACTCGATAACATAATCCGGACGGGACAAGAGGGAAAAACTCTTCTTGCGGAACTTGAATCGAGGGAGAAGGAAGAGACGAAAATTAATTCCCTGAAAATCAGGTACAATAAGGTTTTCGGATACTACATAGAGATTCCGAAACAGCAGGCAAAGATGGTTCCGCCCCGTTATGTCAGAAAACAGACCCTTGTCAACGCAGAGCGGTATATTACCGATGAACTTAAACAGTACGAAATGGATGTTTTAAGTTCGGGAGAGAGAAGAAGCGCTCTTGAATATGAGCTCTTTTGCGGAATAAGGGAGATAGCCGCGAAACAGAACCCGGCGATTCAGCAGGCCGCAGGATTTATCGCTGGCCTTGACTGCATTGCCGGATTTGCCGAAATAGCCCATGAGTATAATTACACAAGGCCGGAAATGAACCGCGACGGGCTGATATTGATTGAAGACGGACGTCATCCTGTTGTCGAACGAATGATAACGGGGGAACGGTTCGTTCCCAATTCGGTAAGGATGGATGATGAAGAGAACCAGATACTGATAATAACAGGCCCTAACATGGCCGGTAAATCGACTGTTCTTCGCCAGGTTGCCCTGATCGTGCTTATGGCGCATATAGGCTCTTTTGTTCCGGCAGCAAAGGCTTCGATAAATGTTACAGACAGAATTTTCACAAGGGTGGGAGCGCTTGATAATCTCTCCGCAGGACAAAGCACTTTCATGGTTGAAATGCAGGAGACGGCCAATATTCTTAACAATTCCGGGGCAGGTAGCCTGGTGATAATGGATGAAATCGGGAGGGGAACAAGTACCTTCGACGGGATGAGTATCGCATGGGCGGTTGCCGAATATCTGCACGACCTGAACGGGAAAGGGGTCAAAACCCTCTTTGCCACTCATTATCATGAACTGATAGAGCTTTCTTCAGCAAAGCCGCGTGTGAAGAACTTTAATATACTGGTAAAAGAATGGAATGATGAAATAATATTTTTACGAAAGCTTGCCGCGGGAGGAACAAACCGGAGTTATGGAATACAGGTTGCGAGGCTTGCAGGGATACCTGAAAAGATCATCGCCCGCGCAAAAAAAATTCTTTATAAAATAGAAAACGAACATCAAATAAACGGTACCCCGTTGTTTGCGGAAAACAGCGAAGGATCGAAAAAGGGCCATTTACAGATAAGCATGTTTCCAAAGCCTGAAAAGTTTATTGTTGAAAGACTGAGGAATATTGATATATCGAAAATGACCCCTCTGGATGCAATGAACTGCCTCAATGAACTTCAGGAAAAAGCCGGAAAAACCGGGGAGAATTGAAAGAAGCAGGACGAAGGACCAATAAGTTGATAGATCGCGAAAATATGAAATTTGAAAGGGCGGATGCCGGCAGGCTGATGAGCGGGACAAGATTCATGACCTGCCTGATTGCAACCGCTCTTCTGATTTTGCTGCTGCAGCCCGGCCTGATAATCGCGGGTGAATCAAAAGAGCGCTATTTCGAGGCGGAAGCGGCATACAAATCGCTGCGGAATAATACCTCGAGGCAGAAATACAGACAGTACTGGCTCGAATGCATAAAAAAATACGAGTCTGCTTACAAGGATGACCCATACGGAGCATGGGCGGCTCCCAGCCTTTACATGTCCGGCAAGTTATACCTCGAACTTTACAAACGGTCTAAAAGAACAGCGGATAAAAATGAAGCTATTGATAATTTTGAAAGGATTATAAAAAAGTTTCCGGGAAGCAAGTACAGATCCAGAGCCGCGGATGAAATTAAATGCGTTACCGGATCCGCCGTCTTGAAGATAACGCCCGGGCAAAAGGATTTAACTTACGGGGAAGAGAAGAAGGAAACGAAAGAAGAAATAACCAAAAACGGTGAAGCGGTTGCCGTAAAATATGAAGAGCCGGAAAAGCCCCGTGGTCCGAATAATGAGAAAGGCAAAAATGAGCCGGTTAAGGCACCCGCAGAGCCAGCAGATACCATAAAAGAAATTATTACCGCGGATATTACCCGGGATAAGGGCGGCGCTGAAAGACCGGCTCCAAAAACCCAGGGAGTTGTGACTATTACCGATCTGAGATACTGGTCAAACCCGAATTATACGAGAATTGTCATCGATGCTGATGGTGAAACGGGATATAATCACAAACTTTTAAAACAGGACCCATCGATTAATAAGCCGCAGCGCTTATTCGTGGATCTTGCCAAAAGCAGGCTGGGCGACAATATCAAGAAGGTGATTCCCATAAACGACGATTTGCTCAGCGATGCCAGAGCGGGACAGTATGAGCCTGAAGCAGTCAGAGTTGCTGTTGATATCAAATCTTTTAAAACCTATAAAATATTTTCTCTGAAGAATCCGTTCAGGATTGTAATCGACGTATGGGGCGACAGTGAAG
>JAUPLM010000070.1 GCA_030836965.1 Thermodesulfobacteriota bacterium
AACGGGAGCGCGAATCTATTAAATTTACCGGGATAAGATATATTAAACGGGTTAAATCTTTCTGTTCCTTCCTCTTATTGCTCCGGCGATCATTCCTCCGATTCCCTTTCCTCTCTTGTAAGGTTTTCCTTCCAGCAGTATTTTTTCAATTTTAAGTTCCCGGAGGTTCCGTGGTTCCATTTCTAATGGATTTTTATTCAATATGGCCATATCCGCGATTTTCCCGGTTTCAAGACTGCCCCGTTCTTTTTCGTCAAACCCTGCGCGCGCGACTTCATATGTGAACATCCGTAATGCTTCTTTGATAGTTACAGACTGGTCCGGTTTAAAATGGTTACATGCTGCAAAGATGCCTTCTATCGGATCCGGGGGCGTAACAGGCGCATCCGACCCCCCGCTGACATGAATACCCATATCCAGCATTTTCCGTAAGGGAGAGCTTTCCATTACCCGATCTCCTAAAATACCCTTTAAATATTCTATTGGTTCCAGATTTGAGATGAGAAACGCCGGCTGGAGCGTTATTCCAATCCCCAGTTTCGCTATTTTTTTAAGATCTTCGGGCGCTATAAGGCACGCGTGAATGAGTGTATGCCTGTGATCAGTCCTCGGATAATCCTTCAGCGCTTCTTCCAGCGCTCTTACTGCCTGGGCAACACCGGCGTCTCCGATTGCGTGAAATTCGATCTGCAGTCCGGCCCTGTTGGCCTCCCTGGCGAATGCGATTACTTTCTCGTCCGGATAAAACAAGATACCCTTATTGTCAGGGGCGTTCGAATACGGCTCCAGCAAAGCCGCGTCTGTAGCCCCGAAACATCCGTCAAGAGCTGTGGCGAAGCAACCGCCGATTCTGGGCAATTTTCTTTTTATCACTTTTTTCACATCCATCGTCTGGAAGAAAACTCTTAAATTTACCTGTGAACTTCTGGCTATCATCCTAACCAGATCAACATCCCTGTCCTTGGGAAAACCGATCCCTTCCACAGGGTGGGCTATGGATATTCCTCTTTCGGCAAGATCATCGACCCCTTTTAATATTCCCTTGAGCAGACGCAAGGGCGTGACCATGGCTGAAGCAAAAGAAGTTCCTTCAAGATACGCCTCGTTGAAAAGCTGTCCCGAATCGAAGTTAAACCCTCTCAGATTTTTTATCTTTTTCGGGAACATGTCGATCATCGAGCTGTTTCCGATCGAACTGTGTCCGTCATAGCATATAACAAGAACGGGGCGGTTTGACTCTACCGTGTCAAGCTCCTGCTTTGTTATAAGGCGTTTTTCCCTGATGCTGTGTTTCGAATGCCCGAATACGAGGACTATCTTCGCGCCGGGATCTCCTTTTGCGTAATCATGAATCTGATCCTGGATATCCTTTATGCTGGCGGCGCTTCTCACATCAACGGTGGAATTGAACATGGCCCACGACGCAAAATGAATATGCCCGTCGCCAAATGCCGGAAGGAGGGCTTTACCGGCAAGATCAACCGTATCAGATGCGGAAAAATTGTATGCTGAAGGCAATTCGTTCCCTGTAAATATGATTTTCCCCTTATCTTCGATCAGATATTTGCAGATGCTGTTGCTTTCGTCACATGTTACGATATTTCCTTTATAGAGTTTCATTGCCCACCTGTATGATATTTAGATTATTGCATCAAGTATAGCGCTTCCATTCTCTGCGCCGGTCTCCTGACCTTAATAATTGATTTCCGGAAAATCTCAAATCCGTTCGAATAATGCTTCCAGCGGTTCATTAAAACAGAGTAAATTGCCGGAAGTCCAAAACTATTTTACCGTTTCAAATTGTTATTGATATCCGGCCGGTTGACAAGATATATGCCCGTACCTACCAGAAGAAGCGCCAGCAGCAGTGAATTTGAAACAGTTTCGTTAAGCAGCAGTCCGCCCGCCAGCACGCCGAAAATCGGCGTAAGAAAAGTAAACGATGCGATGCGTGAAACAAGATAATGACGGATGAGCCAGAACCAGACAAGATATGTTATGAATGCGACCCATACAGTCTGGTAGGCAAGGCAAAAAGCAATAAGCGGAGTTATCAGCACAACACCGGGTTCACCAACAGCCAATGACGCTGCCGGCAGAACCAATGCTGAAACGCCAAGCTGATATAAGAGCGTTTTACCATGAGCGATCCCGGCAAGAGGGCTTGCCTTTATCAATACGGTAGCAGCTCCCCATAAGAGAGCCGCTGATGCCAGCATGCAATCGCCTATAAGCATATTATATGTCGGAAAGTTCAGGGACTCTTTGAATGCTATGACAATTCCGGTAAAAGCACAGCAGAGTCCGATGACCTGGAACTTTTTTAAATGCTCACCGGGGATAAAGAGCTGCGATCCCAGCGCAACAACAAAAGGCGACATGTAAAGAAAAATTACGGCGCGTGATGCGTTGGTAAAAACGAGCCCCAGGTAGATAAGAATGAATTCTCCTGCAAACAGAATACCTGCTCCCATTCCCCACCAGAGTGTGCCGTCTTTCTTGAAGAGCGGTTCCCTGCGGATCGCCATCCAGATCCAGACAAGGATCGCAGCGCCTGTGGACCTTAGACCGGATTGAAGTATAGGAGAAACTCCCTGGTTGGCGATCTTGATGGTTACCTGCTGCACACCCCAGCTTGCGCAAAGTATGGTCAGCAATACGATTGCCCTGAAGTCAAGTACCCGGCTGATTTTTGCCGATTGAGGTTCCGTCATCCGGTTTCCATGCCTTTCCCTGCTTCAGGCGGCCTGAATCTCACGACAAGAATAATGGTAAACAGAATACAGCACATCGAAGCGGCTGCAGAGATGATCAGAGGCCACCCCCTGCCGTTTAACAGGAACTGGACTATCGCGTAGAAAAGGGTAAAAGTAGCCGCCACGATCCATATGCACCAGGATTTGAGGGCTATGTCTGCGCTTGATTTGGTTTTAATAAGCTTGATCCACTGGGGCAGATAAGCCGACAGGGAAATAAATGTAGTTGCAATCTGGCATGCGTTGGCGGTTATAATGACCGAATCCGGTACCATAGATTAATCTCCTGATTTTACAATGTTGCTGCCAGTTCGGCGATGGCTTTTCCCATCTGCACAGTGGATGCCTTTCCGCCAAGATCAGGAGTTCTTATATTTCTGTCCGCCACCGCGACCTCCACAGCCTTTTCAATCATTTTTGCCGCTTCGGGATATCCCAGATGATCGACCATCAAAGCGCCGGAGAGTATCTGGCCGATGGGGTTTGCTATTCCCCTGCCTGCAATATCGGGAGCCGATCCGTGGACAGGTTCGAACATGGAAGGAAATTTGCGTTCAGGGTTAAGATTGGCGGACGGCGCGATGCCGAGGCTGCCTGCCAGTGCAGGCCCCAGGTCGGAGAGGATATCCCCGAACAGGTTGCTGCCCACCACCACATCAAATCTATCCGGATGATTTACAAACATGGCGGCCAGGGCATCAACGTGGTACTGATCAGCATTCACATCCTCATACTCTTTTGAGATTCTTTTGAATATCTTATCCCAGTATGGCATGGTGAAAACAATTCCGTTTGATTTCGTGACTGAGGTAACCTTCTTCTTTTTTCTCTTCCTGGCCAGTTCGAACGCGAATCTCATTATTCTTTCAACGCCCTTGCGGGTGAAAACGGTTTCCTGCACCACGAATTCCTGGTCGGTTCCCTCGTACATTATTCCGCCGATGTTTGAATATTCACCCTCGTTATTTTCTCTGACTACGCAGAAATCTATTTTCCCGGGTTCGATATTACGCAGGGGACTTGTAATGCCCCTCATGGTTATGACGGGTCTGACGTTTGCATACTGCTGAAAACCCCTTCGAATGGGAATGAGCAGTCCCCAGAGCGACATATGATCCGGAACGCCGGGATAACCGACTGCGCCGAGGAAAATCGATTCATGCTCTTTCAGTATATCAAGTCCGTTTTTCGGCATCATCTCCCCGGTTGATTTATAATATTCGCAACTCCAGGGAAAATGTGTCCACTCAAGACTGAAACCGAACCTCTCGCCGGCGGCATCAAGAACCCGAATGCCCTCGGGTACCACCTCTTTGCCGATCCCATCCCCCATTATTACCGCTATCTTATGTTTATTTTCGGTTCGCAATTTTTTTTCTCCTTTAAAAAATTATCTTACGGGCATAGTCTCATCAAATGCCGGCAGAATTGGTCAGGGCTTTATCCATGGGCTTATTTCGCTAAGGGCATATTTAAACTTCAGGGAAAGGTTGTCAAGACTTTTGGTTATAAAAAGGGTCTGTCCGGATTAGTAATCCTGACATCGGGAATCATGGCGGGTTCTTAAAATCAACTTGACAGCTAATATATACTTTCTATATATACATAGTATATATTAAAATTCATCTTTACCAGGGGGCCTGAATTGATCAAATACGCCATTCTCGGCTTACTTCACTACAAAGATATGCACGGTTATCGCATAAAAGAACATATAGAACAGAATTTCGGCCATATGTGGTCAATCAATTACGGACAGATATATCCGAATCTCAAAAAATTACATGAAGACGGATTGATCAGTATGACTGAAATGAATCAAACCGGCGAAAAGGGGCCGAAACGAAAGCTTTATTCGATTACCGGGAAGGGGAAACAGGAATTTTCCCGGTGGCTGGAGGAATCGCCTGAAAAACCGATGCTGCTCCGGGATCCTTTCCTGATGAGATTTGTTTTTTACGGTTTCGGGGATAGCGAACGCTTTGTGGAAATTATCGGCAACCAGATCAAGCGCTATGAAAATGATCTTAAACGGCGCAGAAAAAATCTTAAGAGATGGGATAAAAACAGTATTTATGTCAAGCTGATCGCGGAACTAGGTACCAGCCTCAATGAAATGTTCATAACCTGGCTGAAACATTCCAGAGAAGAAATATTAAAGGATGAGCAGAATAATAAAAAAAGAGAGAGGAAAACCGGAAAGCGGAGGATAGCCTGATGAATTTTTCGGGAATTTCACTTGTAACCGGTGCCGCCGGTTTTATGGGAAGTCATGTGGTTGAAAGGCTGGCGGCTGAGGGTGTCAGGGTGCGTGCCACGGCGCGGCCGCGAAAAGACACCTCGTTTTTTAATAAGTTAAAGGTGGAGTATGTGCCTGCCGACCTGACGAAACCTGAAACACTTTCACGCCTCTTTGACGGTGATGTGGATCGTGTCTTTCATCTCGGAGCTGTCTGCAACTTCTCAACTCCCTATAAAGAACTATACCCGACAAACGTATCGGGTGTCGATCATATTACCCGTCTCGCCCTGCAGAAAAAAGTCAAAGTGTTTATGCATGTCACATCCACAAGTGTTTACGGCTATTATAAAGGGAGTCCGTTCACCGAGGAAAGCAAACGGGATCCGATGGATAACTACGGCAGAAGCAAAAGGGACGGGGAGAACATTGTTTTTAAAAGATTGGAAGAAGGCCTGCCTGCCGTTATAGTGAGGCCCTGCACGGTTTACGGACCAAGATGTAATGACGGCGCAGGCAAAGTCTTCTCGAGGCCGTCGGCTATTTCTGCAATTCCGGGAAGCGGCAGGCAGCGGTTATCAAACATTCGCGCCGAAGATGTCGCAGATGCGATTCTCTTTTTGTCTTCCCGGGATGAGACTGTTGGACAGGTTTACAATTTATCGGACAATTCGAACCCGACCATCAGAGAGGCATTAATCCTTGCGGCAGTTACCTATCGTACTTCTATCCCGAAACTTAAATTACCACTTGGGATTGTAAGGCTTGTTGCCCGTCTGGACGGATTGATTTCAGGTTTTAAAGGAAAAATTCCTGATCTTGAATATGATGCGGCAAAATATCTTGATAACGACTATATCGTTGACAATACACGGCTGAAAAAAAGCGGTTATAATCTCAGATATCCTGATTTCACGGCATCTATGAAACAGATGGGTGAATGGTATTGGAGTAAGTTTCTTAGTTAAGAGAGTAGCGATAATTCAGGATAATCTATAAATCTGGTGGTGATTGTATAAAGGATTCAAGGGGTCAAGGGGTCAAGGCTTCCAGTGAACAGATCAAAGGTAGATAGATTGATGTTTATTATCTAACAGCCTTCAGTCTATCCGCCTCATCCGAACACTTGAACCCTTGACCCCTCGAACCCCGGAACCCTTTCTCCCGACTAAATCGGGAGACAAACCTAATTTTTTAGTATAATAATATAAGGAGTTATCATGAGTCAGACAATAGTCATTACCGGTTTGGCCCAGGGGATGGGCCGGGAAGTTGTGAAAATGCTGGCAAAATCCGGTGATAAAATAGCCGGGTTTGATGTCGATTCTGAAAGCATCACATCACTTAAAAAGGAGTTTGACGATATCGGCGCAGAGTATTATCTGGAAGTACTTGATATAACGGACAGGGAGGGGATATTACGGTTCAGGGACCAGGTTCTCAAAAAATTTGGCAGGGTAGATACGGTGGTTTCGAATGTGGGTATCGGTTTTTTCGGACCTTTTGAAGAAATTGACCTTGGAAAAGCGTTAAAATGCCTTGAAATCAATGTAATCGGGGCAGCAGCAATTTTCCAGGCATTTATTCCATCCATGAGAAGCGCCGGGACCGGAAAACTGATTGCCATGTCGTCACTCGTAGGGCAGGTGCCTTTTCCCTTTGAATCGATCTACAGTGCCTCAAAATTCGCGATCAGCGGACTGGTTGAATCCTTTCAGTATGAACTTTCGCCTTTCGGCATTCAGGTCGCGATTATAGAGCCAGCCCAGGTATCTACAACCTTTGCCGCTAAAATTCATAATTTGCCGCCGGAAGGATCGCCATACAGGGAACGGGCCGGACGATTTATAGACAGGGACAACGCACTGATAAAGAAAGCGACAACACCGGTGCAGGCCGCGGAAAAAATCGTAAAAGTCATCCGCTCCTCCCGTTTGAAGCTTCATAATCAAGTGGATTTCATGAGCAGCTTTTTTCTCTTTTTAAACAAGGTGCTGCCCAAGTTCATGCGGGACATGATCCTGCTGAATCATATGGATATCAAAGTATGACGGCTTCGTAAAGAGTCATTCTGTCCGCTTCAGGCGGAGTACTTTGCCGTCAGATTTATGTCTTTTTACCAAGGAGAATGTCATGGAACAAGCACTTGCAAAGCCTGAAAAGATTGCCGCAACGCGCGTTGGAAGACTCAGGGAGAAGATTCTGAATGCGCCCCAGGAAGTCTGCGTGGAGCGTGCCAGGTACCTGACGCATTCGATGATAAAAAACTGGAATAAAGATCCGTTGACGCGCATGAGTCTCGGGCTGGAATACATTCTTGACAATATCGGTGTCACCATCCGGGAAGATGAACTGATTGTCGGATGCCGGACCAGCAAGCTCAAGGGAGCGCCGCTCTTCCCTGAGAATAAGATAAGGTGGATAGGCATAGATGTTGATAATTTTGATAAGCGCGAAGTCCAGCGGGCTCTTATAACGGAAAATGAGAAAAAAGAACTTGTAGAAGATATCATTCCATTCTGGGAAGGTAAAACGGTTGAAAATCGGTTCGAAGAGCTGATGCCTGAAGATGTCGCGGACAATATCGATAAGTACATATTCACAATCATGCTTGAGATATCGTACGGAATAGGCCACTTTACAATGAATCATTCTAAAGTGCTGTCGCTCGGCCTGGCCGGTATTATACGGGAATCCCGGAATGAATATGACCGGCTTTCACCCGGTGATAAAAACGGGGAAAAGGGCCGGTTCTATGAAGCTGTCATACGGTCTCTTAATGCTTCGATACGTTTTGCCAAAAGGTATGCGGATCTGGCCGGCCGGATGGCCGTCAAAGAGAGTAATCCTGCGCGCAGGCTGGAACTTGAAAAAATCGCTTCCGTCTGCCGGCAGGTCCCCGAAAACCCTGCCTCCACATTTCATGAGGCCGTACAGAGCCTTTACTTTATCCATCTGATCGCCCAGATCGAATCGGGCGGAAACTCCGTATCATTGGGACGCATCGACCAGATATTTTATCCATATTATAAAAGAGATCTGGATTCCGGAAAGATTACGCCATACGAAGCGCGCGAGCTGGTTTCATTA
>JAUPLM010000071.1 GCA_030836965.1 Thermodesulfobacteriota bacterium
GCGTCGGATCTGAGAGAAGTCGGCAGAAGGATTGAAGCGGCTCTCGCAAAGATGAAGTCAGTCAGTAATTAGAGACTTTCCCGCTACCTGCCCGGGATGGTTCTTTATAACGTTTCCGGTTTTAAGTTACTTGACCGAAGCAGGTTATTATTATATGAAAGAAAAATTACCGGATTATTTTCAAGGTCCTTTTCCGCTGTATTTTAATATGCCGGCATAGGGGAATTTAGTTTTGATGGTAGTCATCGAATCAACAGGCATAAGTGATGTTGGCAGAAAAAGAAAAGGCAATGAAGACGCATTCTTTACCGATGACTCCATGAATCTTTATGTTGTCGCAGACGGTATGGGCGGTCATCAGGCCGGAGAGGTCGCCAGTAAAATTGTCGTCGAGACCATCCGTGATTACATGAAGCGTTTTAACGACACCGACAGAGACGTCGAAGAGCTTGAGGATTCAGATATTTCCCTTTCGAAAGATGCCAACAGGCTTGTTTCAAGCATACATCTCGCCAATAAAGGAGTTTACGGCTTATCCCAAACCAATGAATCGTATGAAGGTATGGGGTCGACAGTCTCGGCGGTCTTTTTCACAGAAGAGAACCTTATTGCCGCAAATGTGGGCGACAGTCCCATCTACCTGATACATAACGGCGGCATAGAACTTCTCTCTGTCCCGCATACCGTTCTTGCCGAACAGGCGGCAATAGATCCCGAAGGAGCCGGAAGATTAGCGCCTCATTTCAGACATATGCTGACCCAGGCTGTGGGTATCGGTCTGACCCTCAAGCCCGATGTATGCGAAACACCTTGCTTCAGGGGGGATATGCTGGTATTAAGCTCCGACGGGTTATCCGACAAAGTTACCCCTGCAGAGATACTTGAAACGGTGAGAAATGAGTCTCCCCAGAAAGCATGCCAGGCTCTTGTGGATCTCGCGAATGAGAGGGGAGGCGACGATAACGTGACCGTTATTGTTTTAAAGGTTAAGGATAAAAAAAACAGAAGCGGCGGATTAAAAGGATTTATTTCAAAAATAGGGAACATTTTATATAAATTTTCTTTCAAATAGATTTAATAATGAGGTACTGAAATGCCGACATTGACGCTTAAATTCAAAGATTCTGTTATTTCCGAATACGTTCTTGAGAAGGGAAAATCACTCAATATCGGTAGGCGGGAAGATAACAATGTCGTTATCGATAATCTCGCCGTATCGGGACACCATGCGAAGGTTGATTCCGTAGGTGATGCCTTTTTGCTGACCGACCTTCAGAGTAAAAACGGATCATTTGTGAATGAGCAGTTTGTCTCATCGCACTGGCTCAGACACGGCGATATCATAACAATCGGCAAACATACTCTTGTTTTTAAGTACAAAGAAGGAGAGGCCAGAAATGAAACAGCCGGCCCTGAAGACATGGACCAAACCATGGTCATGAATACAAGCTCATACAAATCAATGCTCGCCAAGAGCGCACCGGCTGCTGCTGCGGCTGCACCGGCGGTAAAACCACAGGGAAAAGAACCCGTAGGAGTTTTATCCTTTGTAGCCGGCGGTGAAGGAGATTTGGAAATATCCAAAAAACTTTTCAAGATAGGAAAGGCATCCGGCAACGATATAGTGGTCAGCGGATTCATGGTCGGCCAGGTCGCCGCCACAATAAGCAAAAGACCGGGCGGTTTTTTCATAAACTATGAAGGAAGCGGTTCAAAACCAAAAGTAAACGGAAACTCGGTAAGCGAATCTGTTCAGCTGAAAGATTTTGATGTTATCGAAATAGGATCCGTAAAAATGCACTTTTTTTTAAAATAATTATTCCTTTTATATTTAACTATTCAGAAGCCAGGAGCCGGCATGAAAAGGTTCCGCTGAAAACATGTGCATTTCTCCATCCGTTTCTCCACCCCAGCCCCCTTCCGATAAATATAACCGTTTTTACCGCCCGCATAATAAAGGAGATAATAATGCCTTTTTTTCAACATGACTCATCAGATCAGCCCGCACCCAGGCAAAACACTGCTTATACGGAAGGGGAAAACCCTGAGAAGGATGCCTGGTATACCGCCTTTTTTATTGAAAATCATCTTGATTACAATTCCTATCCCGATCAGGTCGCAACTCCGGAGCAGGTTCGGTTCATGGTCTATACTAAAGAGGATGAACGGTTCTATCCGTGTTCGGACAGGATGTTTGAAAGTATAATGAACAGAAATAACCCCGGCTTCCTGCAGGAAAAATATAATGCCGTTCTGGAACGGATTATTAATGTCATCGATGATCAGATAGAGGATGAAAATGAAAATGATTTTCTTAAATCCCTGATAAAAATAAAGTTTATACATGAAACAAGGGATATGATAATGCTTCCGTCTCGTCTTGAGAAAAGGCTGCTGCGCATATTCATCAACCACTCGCACATTCAGGATCCTTACTTAAGTGAAAAATCCTTCCGTAACAAGTCGGCAGGAACCTGCATTAAGTCGAATTCTTTCACTAATGCTCTGAATTTCATGGATTCAACGCACATGGAAGAGCCTCCCA
>JAUPLM010000072.1 GCA_030836965.1 Thermodesulfobacteriota bacterium
CCGAGGTTTATCCCGACCGGATTTAAAACAGGAACATGATTAATCAGGACCGCCATGTCCGTGGTTGTTCCGCCTATATCAAGGACTATGCATTCCTCATTATCCGGGGAAAAAGGCATCGCTCCCATGACGCTTGCCGCAGGACCTGAAAATATGGATTGACCCGGAAAGTCGGTTGAAGCATCGAGGCTGGTCGTGCCTCCGTCGGCTTTAAGAATATAGATCGGGATAGCAAGCTTTTTTTTCAGAAGTGATTTTTTAACCGCGTCGAAAAAACATTTATGGATAGGATAAGCGGCTGCATTAAGATAGGTGGTTGCTATGCGTCTCGGGAAATTAAGGCTTCCCGAAATTCTGTGTCCTGTAAAAACCTTATCGAAATAATTTCCGAGGATCCTTGCAATATCCTTCTCGTGGGACGGATTCCGGACCGAAAATTTGCCGACCACTCCCACATATCTGATTCCTTCCTTTTTCAGATCCCATGCGATTTTTTCAATTTGATTAATGTCGACGGGTTCAATTTCTCTTCCCCTGTGATCAATTGAGCCCGAAACAGGATAGTAGAAACGGTTGGTCCGGTAAAATTCGGGATCGATACCGGGCCCCGGAGAGACGATCATTCCTACATCGGGAATTTTATTCTGAACAACAGCATTCGTTATAAGGGTTGTGCTGAGGACGATACGTTCAATTGCTGACGGATCGATATTTTCCGTAATTTTTTCAAGGCCGGAGAGGACGGAACAGAAAAGATCGGATTCGTCTGTAGGAACTTTAATCTCCCTTTCGATCCCTTTCTTTCCGAGAAGGACAACGTCAGTATGTGTTCCTCCGACATCCAGACCTATTATCATGGCATTGCCCTATTGCCCCGGTATGTATTCACATATTTTTTTCATTTTTGACTCTTCTCCTGATTACTTGAGAGAAAGGGTCCAAGGGTTCAAGGATTCAAGGGTTCAAGCGGATTTTTCACTCGAACCCCTGAACCCTCGAATCCTCGAACCCTATAAAGTCATTTTCTGGTTTCAAGCATTTCAACAAAGGCTTCTATCCGTGTCGAGAGCTGACCTTCCGCAAAATCCCGCGGATCAACAACATCTACTTCGAGGTTTAAAACCGGAATTCCGATCTCCTTAAGCCCCTCGCTTATGAGCCCCCTCGCTCCGGCGCCTTGCCTGCATCCCCTGTGACATGGATTGATCGCCCCGTCGATTTTATATGACAGGGCGAGTTTCTGCAAATGATCCACCCTTCGTCGGATGGTTCCGTTGAAAGGAATTGAAATCGCCCTTCTGGCAAGACCCGTATAAGGATCATCAGGGTCGATAGGTTCCCACGTTATGCTGTTGAGTTCATCTACGACTATATTTGCCCTGTATTGTTCCCTTAAAAGCTTGTCGAGCGGACTCCTGAACTGGATCCTGTTCTGAATCCACATAAGCCGGTGTTTTTCACCGGGCATGCCCGGATTCATCTCCCGGTTTCTTGCCGCGAATTCATCCCGGAAAGCCTTTGAAATTCCGGTTGCCGCTTCGGTTCCCAGAAGAAGGGCCATAACGATTCCGAAATTGGAGAGATCATGGCCGTTTGTCGGGGACGGAACATGGGTTGCCAGTTCAAATACTTCTTTCATCATCTCTCTTGTTGCGTTTGTATTTTCGATTGCTTTGCGAAGAGTCTCTTCATTTACAGGCCTGCCCGTATGGGCCGATACGAACTCCGCCATCCGCCTGATCTGATCGGCCAGAAACTTTACGCTCTTTTCAGATTCGTCCTGCGGAATGTGTAAAACAAAAAGATCTTTTTTGAACATTCCGGCCAGATTTTCCATTACGGCAAGCCCACCCGTGCACGGGCAGCTTGTGGCGATCAGAAAATCGGGAACAGGCATGAGGCCCTGTTTTGCCGAGCCCAGCACGGAACGATGATACCCGCAGATATCCGAAGCATATCCTGAGTGTTCCGCGTGATCAAGGAAAGTTCCTATGGCGCCTGTAGATGCGAGCATAGCGCCGATAAATTCGACAAAACATGAGGTTACACCCATGGCCGAGAGCAGATCAAAAGGCGCGGTTACGCCGCACCATGCGACGGTGTTTTCGCCTGAGTAGAGCCTGGTTCCGAGCCGCGCGACTTCAAGTGCGTACCTCTTTCGCGCATTCGGTCTGTCGGGATTCTCGTTGATTTTCGCGGCGATTCCCGATTCAAGATCTTTGAAATACTGGAGCATCATAATTCGTTTCCTTTTCAAACGAGCTTATAAATTTTGATGAATCAGTTGGAAGTCATATGCGAACGGATTTGAGATTTTTGGGAAACAGATTTTTAAAGAACTGAGCGTTAAAAATCACAAGGCTTTGAGGGCGTCAGCCCCAACCTTCTTGCGATTTAGCGAAGTGATTTAAAAATCCCCAAAAAGCTCATTAGTAAGTTAGAAATTATTTTCGTACGGAAATAATTTCGTAAACTTACTTATCCCGTTTATCGGGGCTAAGTGAGCATATTTCGACTTTTTACGAAGCCATCATAAAATATAATGACACGCTTCATTCCGATAAGGCCCTGAAAAATTCAGCCTTACAGAGAAAGATTGGTTCCTATCCCCTGCTCCAGAGCCTTCTTGTATATAAGGATCGCCGTTGCCATGTCATCCAGCGCAATACCGAGATTGATGCTGATAGTACGCTCTTCGGCTCTCTCTCTTCCGGGTTTTTTGCCTGAAACTATCTCCCCCAGATCGGCATAAGGCTGCGGGGTGTTTTTGAAATACCCGACTTTCCGATAGTATCCCATCTGGTCTATATCATCCGTAGCCAGCTTATCGGCCTGTTTCAGGGCTTCGCCTTTCCAGTATGAATCAAAATCAACGGGTGAAGCAAAAGATCCCTCTGCAAGCCATCCCGCCTCGATCACAGGAGACGGATTCTTCAGTATCGGACCGCTTGTAACTACCAAATCCAGACCGACCACCGCTTCCTTCGGGCTCTTAACTACTTCTATGTCGGCCTGCGCGATCTCCTTCATCTCTTTGGCGTATCGCTGGGCAATTTCCGGGTAAATATCGAATGCCTTGACTTTGGAAATCTTGAACAGACATGCCAGTGCTTCCAGATTATTTCTCCCCTGAACACCGCAGGCCAGAATACCGACAGTGGAGCTTTCCTTTCGTGCCAGATATTTTGCTGCAATGGCGGTCGCTGCGCCGGTGCGCCGTGCTGTGATCCATGTTGCATCCATAACCGATATGGGCAGACCGGTGTCAGGGTCGTTCAGGATAAGCAGTCCGCTGATGTAGGGGAGATTCTTCTTCTGATTTTCAGGATATCCGGAGACCCATTTCACACCTGCCGCGTTCATGCCCGGTATATATGCGGGCATCGCGTGGATGAACGCATCTTCGCGCGTGTGGATTCCGGGTTTGGGAGGCATTTCAACACGACCCTCCCCTTTCTCGCGAAACATTTTATTAAGCGCATCGATGATATCCGACATCGGCAGATTCAGAGTTTCCACGTCTTTCCGGCTTAAATACAGCACCCTGTTCGCATTCACTTTTTCTCTCCTTTAATATTTCCGTTTATTTTATTTATTCCGTGAGTACGGAACATGCCGTCGATATCATATATACCGGTCAATTGGCAACAATTTCAATTATCGGGACAATCCGGATAAAACGTTCCCGATGAAATAATCCGGATGGAACAATCTGTTGCCATTTCATAATTGATATGGATAATATGTGTATATACGATCTCTTTACCTGCTGAAAGGATAAACCATGGGGAAAAATGTGATACTTATCACAGGCGCTTCATCAGGCATAGGCAATGCCGCGGCAGAATATCTGTTTGAAAAGGGTCACAATGTTTACGGAGCAAGCCGCACGTCTGCCTCAGAAACTTTTCAGTTCACAACATTAAAGATGGATGTAAACAATAACGAATCCGTTAATGATGCAGTCAGCCGGATAACAGCCAAAGAGAGCAGAATCGATGTCCTGATAAATTGCGCTGGATTCGGACTCGCAGGATCAATTGAAGACACGTCTGATGATGAGGCAAAAGCCCTGTTTGAAACCAATTTTTTCGGTCTTTTCCGCGTATGCAGGGCAGTTATTCCCGGAATGCGTGAGCAAAAATCAGGGCTCATCATAAACATCGGCTCTCTTGCCGGGCTGGTTCCAATACCTTTCCAGGCGTTTTACAGTTCGAGCAAATATGCCGTTGAATCTTTTACGGAGGCATTAAGAATTGAACTGCTTCCCTTCGGTATCCGGGTTGTCCTTATAGAACCGGGAGATTTCAAAACAGGATTTACGGCAAACCGGAAAACGGCTGCAGGATCGAAAGTAAAGGAAACTTACCGGGATAAATTTTCAAAGGCTCTTTCAATAATGGAGAATGATGAATCAAACGGCCCGGCGCCGGTCAAAATAGCAGAGCTGATCGGGCGCATACTGGACAATCCATCACCGCGCTTAAGATATACGACCGGCAAACTGAGCCAGATATTGCCGGTAAAACTTCGAAATTATATTCCCCACAAAGTTTCGGAATATCTGCTGATGAAATATTACGGGATATGATGATTGCCTTTCCGGATGCCTGTTCAATATTTCCGCTGAAACCCGTTTCCGAATTCAACGGGGTTTGGATATTTCCCTGCCGGATTATCCGGATCTTTCCGAAAGAAGAGTTGAGGGCGCTGGTTTTGCGGGCCGATTCTCTTTCCATAAAAAGCCTGATCACCTTCTGAATATCATCTACAGAAAAGGAAACATAGGAAGCCGGTCA
>JAUPLM010000073.1 GCA_030836965.1 Thermodesulfobacteriota bacterium
ACTGATATTGGAGTATCTTGTTACAAAGGTTAAGTTAAAAGGATTTTAAAATGAAACACGACATAGAAAAAGTCCGGAACATAGGCATAAGCGCTCACATCGATTCCGGCAAAACGACATTGACCGAAAGAATTCTTTTTTATACGAAGCGTATACATGCGATCCATGATGTAAAAGGAAAAGACGGCGTCGGCGCCACTATGGATTCCATGGAGCTCGAAAAGGAAAGAGGAATAACTATCGCCTCTGCGGCTACTTTCTGTGAATGGCTCGATCATGAAATAAATATTATAGATACTCCCGGGCATGTGGATTTCACTATCGAGGTCGAAAGATCTTTAAGGGTTCTGGACGGGGCCATTCTTGTTCTTTGTTCAGTCGGCGGGGTTCAGTCACAATCAATAACCGTCGATCAGCAGATGAAAAGATACAAAGTCCCGTGCATTGCTTTCATAAACAAGTGCGACAGAAGCGGCGCTAATCCGGACAGGGTAATCAAACAGTTAAGAGAAAAACTCGGGCATAATGCAGTTGCGGTTCAAATTCCCATAGGGCTCGAAACGGATTTCAACGGCGTTGTCGACCTCTTGTCGATGAAAGCATTATATTTCGATGGTAAAAACGGCGAGATAATCCGCACAGAAGATATCCCCTCACAACTTCTCCAGGAGGCTGTCGCTAAAAGGGAAGAACTCATTGACGCGGCTTCCGTTTTTTCGGATGAACTTACTGATGCAATTCTTGAAGAAAAAGAAATACCCGAATCTATTATCGTTGCCGCTCTCCGAAGGGGAACTTTATCAAGAAAACTCACACCGGTGATACTAGGTTCCGCCTACAAGAATAAAGGCGTTCAGCCTCTTCTGGATGCCGTGACCAAACTGCTTCCCTGCCCTCATGATACCGAAAACATAGCTCTGGATATGGATAATGACGAGGCCCCGGTCATATTGACCGCCGACCCGCAAAAACCGATGGTAGCGCTCGCATTCAAACTGGAAGAAGGCCAGTACGGCCAGTTGACTTATATCCGGGTATACCAGGGGGCGCTTGCAAAAGGAGATACCATCGTCAATGTGCGGACAGGCAGAAAGGTAAAGGTAGGCAGGGTTGTAAGAATGCATGCCAGCCAGATGGAAGAGATAGAGGTGATTCCAGCCGGCTATATAGGCGCGCTGTTCGGCATTGACTGCGCCTCCGGGGATACATTCGTATCGCCGGGTCTCAGTTACACAATGAAGTCAATGTATGTCCCGAAACCTGTTATTTCGCTTGCAATCGCGCCCAAAGACAACAAATCCGAAGTCAACATGTCAAAGGCCCTCAACAGATTCACAAAAGAAGATCCGACCTTTAAAACCTTTGTAAGCGAAGAGACGGGAGACACGATAATTTCAGGAATGGGAGAACTGCATCTTGAGGTCTACATCGAAAGGATGCGCCGCGAATATAATGCTGAAGTTACATCGGGTGTCCCCAAGGTAGCGTACCGGGAAACTATTACAAGAAAGGCCGAGTTTAACTACACCCATAAAAAACAGACGGGAGGCTCCGGCCAGTATGGCCGTGTTGCGGGTTATCTGGAGCCGGCCGAAGAAGAATTCATCTTTGACAACCAGGTGAAGGGTGGATCTATCCCGACACAGTACATCCCTGCATGTGAAAAAGGTTTTAAAAATTGCCTCGCAAAAGGCCCGAAAATGGAGTTTCCCGTCACAGGAATTAGAGTGGTAATAAACGACGGAGCATCCCATTCGGTCGACTCTTCAGATATGGCTTTTCAGGCCGCGGCCCGCGGGGCTTTTCTGGAAGGATATTCGAAAGCAAAACCGGTTATTCATGAACCGATCATGAAAGTAGTTGCTGAAACCCCGACGGAGTTTCAGGGAACAGTCATGGGATCTTTAAATCAGCGCCGCGGAATAATTTTCGGCACCCAGGATGAGGGAACCATGTGCGTCATAGAAGCTCAGGTTCCGCTTGCTGAAATGTTCGGATATTCCACGATATTGAGATCCCTGACCCAGGGCAAGGCCCAGTTTACAATGGAGTTCGCGACTTACAAACAGGTGCCTCAGTCGGTTGCGGAAGAGCTGGAGAAAAAAGCAGCGGAAGAAAAGAAGAACTCACAGAAAAAGTAACTGCTTAGGTGGATGGGTTTTAGGCGGTTAGCCAGCAGTATGAAATTATGCGCAACTGACAGCCTTCAGCCTTCGGCCTAAACAAACTGAATAATAACCATATAAACAATATTATATAGAGAGGAGTATATAAAATGCTTGAAAAAGGTTTTATTCTCCGCCATCCATTGGGAAAACTGACCGGATGCGAATCTGAGGAAATAATGCCGGAAGGCGGTTTCGGCGCTGTAATGGCACGTGCTGGGGTCGGGAAAACGGCTCTGCTTATTCAACTGGCCATCCACAGCCTTCTTTGCGATAAAAATGTACTTCATATAAGTTTAAATGATCCGGTAAAAAAAGTCGGCCTGTGGTACAAGGAAGTATACCGCAACATCGCATCCCAGTACGGCATTGCTGATCAGGAACAAATATTTGAGAACATGCTCCCGCACAGGTTTATAATGACATTCGAAGTAGAGGGCTTCAGCGTACCCATCCTTGAAGAAAGATTGACGAACCTTATGGAGCAGAATATTTTCACGCCCCATGTGATTTTTATAGACGGCCTTCCCTTTGATGAACCTCAAAGAGAACCTCTCTCCGACCTGAAAGCATTCGTGGAAAAACACTCCCTGAAAGCATGGCTTACCGTCCGTATTCATAAAGACGAAAAACCCGGCGTTGATTCCATTCCGGCACAG
>JAUPLM010000074.1 GCA_030836965.1 Thermodesulfobacteriota bacterium
CGTCAAGGACTATATTGTCAAGTTTGAAGTCGTTATGAATAATCCCGGGCACTTTTGAGTCATCGGGCATATTCTCCGCAAGCCAGGCCATGACTTTCTCCGCGTCAGGCGCGTCAGGTGTTCTTGCTGCCCTGTAGCGTTCACACCAGCCTGTAACCTGCCGTTTTACGTAACCATCAGGCTTTCCGAGATTGTCGAGGCCGATTTTTTTATAATCGATGGTGTGGAGTTCATGCTGTATTCTGAGAACATTTTGACAGAGATCTTTTACCCGGGAAGGCGTGAGGTTGAGGGTTGCGGGAAAATCACGGCGCAGAATTACGCCTCTTATCCGCTGCATGATATAAAAAGGAGAGCCCATTATTGTTTCATCTTCCGAATATACGAAAGGTTCGGGGCAGTACTGATATACCGGCCTGAGCGCTTTTAAAATCCGGTATTCCCTGCTCATGTCATGCGCCGATTTGGCCTTTCTTCCGAAAGGAGGCCGCCTGAGAACAAATTCATTGTCTCCTATTGAAAGAAGATAGGTAAGATTTGAGTGTCCTTTCGGGAACTGATTTATTTTCAGCGAACCGGTCAAACCCGGAATAGAGTCTTTGATAAACTCTTCTATCCGGGTGGTATCCAGCTCTTCTCCCTTCCTGATGGTTGTCGCGCCGTCAATGCGATCCATTTTTACTCCTCGGATTTTTGGGGTTTTCCCGTCTTTCCGGCGGAAAGACAGAAATTTTCTATTATGCTTATAAGATAATTCGCGTAACTCTCTACGGAAATATTTCTTTTGGCGTATTTCCAGCGCTTCAGATACCAGTCCTGAAGCATCGCTTTTATTATGCTTGCCGTAAGCTGGTGATTCCTTCGGAGGAAAATCCCCGATTTTTCACCGTCGCTTAATAGTTTTGCGAATATTCTTTCCGTATAAAGTTCGCTTTCTATGGCTTTTGCCTGTTCCGGGCCGGAAATATTTTTCGTTTCCATATATGAAAAATAGAACCACGGCTGCATGGCCTCGCTGAGATACAGGTGTATCCTTATCGCGGTGCGGAGTTTATCCGCGATATCGGCTTCACGGGCGATGTATTCTTCCAGGATTTTTTTTGTAACAGACCTTCTCTGACTCTGAAGCATTTTAAGAAGATCTTCCTTGCCGGAAAAATAGGAGTAGAGAGCGCCCATGCTCAGGCCGGCTTCGGCGCTTAAATCTCGCATGGTCATTGCCTGAAAACCTTTATTATTGCTGATTTTTAGGGTCGCATCGAAAATTATTCCGAGATTTTTCGCGACGGTACTCTCCTTCTTGATACGAATATTTTTGCGGTTTTCAAGAAAATCTTCATCGCAAAAGTCTTTCGCGCAGTCTGTAATTCTTTTTTTAAAAGATGAATATTTCATGTATTGGCCATTTCCGTTATTTAACCTTTTTCGTCTCGTATTCTTTCAGTATCCTCTTTGCGACCGATATCTTGTGAACTTCATCCGCTCCGTCATAGATTCTCGCGGCTCTTTCATGGCGAAAGAAAAATGAAATAATGGTGTCGTCAGTCATACCGAGGCCGCCGTGTACCTGTAATGCCCTGTCTATTACCTTTTGCATGATGCCTGCCACCATGAATTTTATCAGGGAAATTTCTTTGCGGGCCGCGCTTGCCCCGACCTTTTCAATCATCCATGCCGCATGAAGAACCATCAGGCGGGCGGATTGTATTTCCGCCGCTGATTCCGCTATCCAGGACTGAATTATCTGTTTTGTCGCCAGAGTTTTGCCGGCGGATATTTCTCTTTGCACGGCTCTGGAGCACATGAGATCAAAAACCCTGTTGCAGATTCCGATCCAGCGCATGCAGTGATGTATCCGCCCGGGACCGAGCCTTTCCTGGGCTATAACAAATCCGTGCCCTTCGGGGCCCAGAAGGTTTGTCTGCGGGACGCGGCAGGACTGATACAATATTTCAGCGTGACTGAAATAACCTTCACCGGCATGTCCCATTACGGAAATATTACGGACAAGATTGAAACCGGGGGTATTAGTGGGAACGATAATCATGCTTGCTCTCAGATATGGCTGAGCTTCAGGATTGGTTACGGCCATGACTATGGCGAATTCCGATCCGTCGGCTGAAGATGAGTACCATTTCTGCCCGTTTATGACGTAGTCATTTCCATCTTTTACGGCGGTTGTCTCCAGCATGACAGGGTTCGACCCCGGCATGTCAACTTCAGTCATTGAAAAGCAGCTTCTGATTTTTCCATCTACAAGCGGGCGCAGATACTTCTCCTTTTGTTCTTTGGTCCCGAACAAATTAAGAATCTCTATGTTTCCCGCATCCGGAGCCTGGCAACCGAATACATAATGGCCGAGAGGCGAACGTCCGAGAGCTTCCGAAACAAGGGCGTGTTCGACAAGATCAAGTCCCATTCCGCCGTATTCTTTCGGGTGATTGGGAGCCCAGAGTTCCATCTTTTTTACCATCTCTCTTTTTCTTTCAATTTCCGGTTGAAGGGATTTCAAGGGTTTTGAAAGGAAATCCTGTTCCATCGGGATAAGTTCCCTGTCGACAAATTCACCTATCATGCCGATAATTGTTTTCATTTTGTCGGATACTTCAAAATTCATTTGATACTCCTTTATCGCATTTCAACATAAG
>JAUPLM010000075.1 GCA_030836965.1 Thermodesulfobacteriota bacterium
AAAAAAAGATACTCGTTCTGGACAATGAACTTCCTCTCTATAACACGACCGTTTATGACGTTGTTCTGCGAAAAAGCCCTACCCTTAAGGAGATGCTCAACATCCGGAATGCGCTTAAAATTTTAAATGACGCGGATGTGATTGTCTGCAAGAAAGGGGATTCGGTAAATTTTTTCCGCAACGAAGGTATAGCGCTCCTGGACCTTTCATTCAAAGTTTCGGATTTGCAGGAAATTGAAAAAGACGGAATCGCTTCTCTTGAAAGAGGTTATACGGATGGTGTAGCAGAAACACTCGATCTCTTTTCCGAGCTTCTGGATTATAGCCCTTTGCCGAAGGATTTCAGGATAAGCAATCACATTGTTATAGGCCCGTCCATCAAAGATGCCGGCAAAGAAACTCTCTTCGGCCCTTTTATTATCTACAGCATAATTCATAATACAATCATGCTGGTCGATGATAAAATCGGAACAAAGGAAAAAGAGAAAATCGAACACCTGCACACGACGGCAGCCGGCAGGGAAAAAGCCTCGAAAGAAGGATCCGCGGTATTTGAATATCTGACGGAAACCGTATTATTAAAGAATCGTGAATTGGTCTGATTCAACCGGTTTCCGGATTGATAATTTCGCTTTTTATTATACGGATATCTTAAACGATCTGTAACGGCTGGACTTTCGCTCTTGTTTTTCTTTTTGGAGCCGGCTCCTTTTCGGGAGATGATCCGGGAATTGCCTGTTCCAAATCATTCTGACGGGTTCCTGCCGCGGCGATACCCTTGAAATACGCGGCAATCGATTCCATTGCATCCGCCTTTCTTTCCTCGGCTTTAGCTCTTCGCTCAACAGCATCCGCCAGGCGCTTCTGACTCTCAGCGAAGCCTTCCATTGTTTTATTGAATGCCGGAAGAAGATCCGATGCGATACTCTTCAGATATCCCGCCTCTGCCGGATCTCTGTGCCTCGGCTTGTCGGAACCCGGATATTTCCCGTCATGCGGTTTACGGTTTCTGTCAAAACGCTTGTTGGTCCTCAGATTGTGAATAAAATCGTCCATTCCAAACCCCCCTAATTATATTAATTAAACCCGAAAGTCCCAAGTCTGAAGCACCCTGTTCCAGGTCAGCAGCGGCGAACCTGATGCGGATTCCACATAAGGGAATACTGTCTGTTTTTAATCCGCCCGCTACCCCGCTGCAAGAGGCGGAGAATGCGCTCGCTGTTTCGATTCAATGCCAAATCTGAAAATAATACAAGCGGTATGTATTGATGTAAACAGGATTTGTCATGCCATTAACGAAAAGTGGATTGTGGTGACTGCATTATATCTTTGCATATTTAAAAGTCAAGAAATGGTTTTGATTTATATTTATTTCGGAAAATACACGACTATAAAATTGCTTTGCCCCGGGTATTCGTTTCTGATATGAAATACAGAAAATGTATGGCCGGGTTTACAGGCATTGAACGCTTATGGTGTCGCAGAAATCTTTCAAAGCCGGGCTGTTGCCGGCATAAGTTTTATTTTTTAATATCAGGGGAGCTGTGCATGAAAGACAAACGGGGATTCTATTATTATCCTTTTCCTCAAAACAGAAAAATCCGGATGTATGTCCGCAGAGCCGGAAGTGAAATCTTCTTCAGGCTGTGGAATTCTGACGACCCTAAGCTGTGGGAAGAACATGGCTGGGTTCCGTACGGAGCAATTAAACAGGCCGCCAGAATCTATGCGGGCGGCAGTTTTGATCCTGATAAAGCTTATGATCTTGAAGTTGCACAAAATCTGGTTAATGAGAAGAGCAATGATATGAGCGCGGATAAATAATATTGTGACTTTTACAAGTCCATCAACCATTATTGATTTGAAATGAAAATAGCAATCGCACAGATTAATCCGGTAATAGGTGATTTTGAATATAATTCGAGCCGGATAAAGCATTATGCCGGGATGGCCAGGGCGCGCTCGTGCGACCTGGTTGTCTTTTCGGAACTTGTAATCTCGGGCTATCCCCCCCGGGACCTGCTTGAAAAGAAGGACTTTGTTGAAGCAAACCTTTCCTGCCTTTCCCGCCTGGTTGATGAGATCAGGGGAATAGGCGTAATCTGCGGCTTCGTGGATAAAAATCCCGTTGATGAAGGAAAGCCTCTTTACAATTCCGCGGCCTTGTTTGAAAACGGAGAGATACTTCACAGGGTCAACAAACGACTTCTTCCGACTTATGATGTGTTCGACGAAAGCAGGTATTTCGAAGCCGGGACCGAATGCATGGCATATGAATACAAAGGTGAAAAAATCGGCATAACTATATGTGAGGATGCGTGGAACGATAAGGACATCATTAAAAAAAGAATATACCATATAAACCCTGTCGAGATGATGGTTAAGGGCGGAGCCGGTCTTCTGATAAATATTTCGGCGTCTCCTTTTAATGTGGGGAAAAAAGAATTGAGACGGGATTTATTCGGGACCATAGCCGGTAAAAATAAAGTTTCCTTTATTTTTTCAAATCAGGTCGGAGGGAACGACGGCATTCTTTTTGACGGTACAAGCGCCGCTTTTGACAGACAGGGAAATATTAAAGCCCTTGCCCGTGATTTTGAAGAGGATATGATATTTTATGATTCTGACGGGCAAACCGGTGTTTCTTATAAAGAAAACATCCATCCAGTATCCGGTCCGGGCGTCGAACCGGTATTGAAAGCACTTATCATGGGAACCCGCGATTATGTAGTTAAATGCGGCTTTTCCAAAGTCGTGCTGGGGTTAAGCGGCGGCATAGACTCGGCATTAACCGCCTTCATCGCCGCGCAGGCTTTGGGCCCCGAAAATGTTTTGTCCGTATTCATGCCTTCAAGATATACTTCTGCTGATAATTATGAGGATACGAAAAAACTTGCGGATAATATCGGAACCGGGTTTGAAGTAATACCGGTTGACGGGGTATTCAAAGAGTTTATCAGGCTTCTTTCCCCTTCCTTCAGAGAGGATGCGCCTGACATAACGGAACAGAACATACAGGCCAGAATAAGGGGAACCATCCTTATGGCTTTGTCGAACAGGCAGGGGAGGCTTCTCCTTTCAACAGGAAACAAATCGGAACTTGCGGTCGGCTACTGCACGCTGTACGGGGACATGAATGGAGGACTTGCAGTAATATCCGATATACCCAAAACGGTCGTGTACGATCTTGCTGATTTTATCAACCGCGAAAAAGAAATCATTCCATCGAGAATAATCGAAAAAGCGCCGTCCGCAGAGCTGAAACCGGATCAAACGGATCAGGACGATCTCCCCCCTTATGAAATACTCGATTCAATATTAAAAGGGTATATTGAAGATCTCAAAGGCGCGGAGGAACTGGTTGAAAGCGGATTTGACCCGAAACTGGTTGTAAACGTGATTTCAAGAGTCGACAGGAACGAATACAAACGGCATCAGGCGGCTCCCGGCCTTAAGGTCACGACCAAGGCTTTCGGTTACGGAAGAAGATATCCTCTCGCACAGAGATACATACAAAGCATATACAACAAGTAAGATATGATTTAAAGCAGTAGCAGGGTATGGGCTGTTGTGAATCCGCCGGATTCTTTCCTTTTTCCTGCAACGGCAGCAAATCCGTATCCATTAGATCCGTACAGCCCCAGTGTAAATATCTTCACGAAGTCTTGTCCCTTATCTGCCTGTTCAAACCTCATCTATTACCCGGGGGCGTTGATTGTGTTTCTGCAAAATTTCCGACGGATTCACAACAGCCCATACCCTGCCACTGCTTCAGTCGATTTATCTCAAGCTCTCGGCGTGATCCTATATAACCCCTTTTTCCCCGAACTCCTTTATCCGGTCATTTTCATAACCAAGTTCTCGTAGTATATCCCCGGTGTTTTCTCCGAAAGCAGGCGGGGGGGTACGCACCGCGCCGGGAGTTTCGCTAAGCTTTATGGGGACTCCCAGCGCCTTCCTTTTTTCCCCGTTTTTAGCGGTATACTCCGTAATCATCTCTCTTTCTATGAAAAGCGGATCGTCCAGAACTTCCTGCAGATTCTGAATCCGTCCCCAGCAGACATCTTCGGATGAAAGCACGGTCTCCCATTCATCCAGAGTCTTTTTTCTGAAGGCCGCCCTCATGAAGCCGGTTATCTCGGTCCTTCGGCCTTCATCATACTGGAGAAGGGCATAGTCCGGTACACCCATAATTTCACACAGTCTTTTCCAGAAGCGGTTTTCAACAGCTCCAATTGACAAATATCGCCCGTCGGCTGTCTCATATGTATTGTAACATGCATACCTGTGAGAGAGAAAAGCATCACCACGATTTGTAATTTGTCCGGTAAGCTGCCGGAAAAAAAGAGGCACCGGCAGAAAGCTTACCATGCTGTCGGTCATTGAAATATCGATATATTGTCCGGCGCCGGTTTTTTCACGGGCAAAAAGGGCGAGAAGGATTCCTATAGCGGCATTCATTCCTCCGCCTGCTATATCGGCGATCTGAACTCCCGGAATAGCGGGCGCGCGCTCTTTTTCGCCTGTAATATCGAGGACGCCCGCGATACTTAGGTAATTGGCATCATGCCCGACCCGGTCCCTGTAAGGGCCGGTCTGGCCGTAGCCTGATATTGAACAGTATATTAATCCCGGATTCGATTTGCTTAACGTTTCATAATCAACGCCCAGTTTGGCGGCAACCCCCGGCCTGAAACCTTCCATGAACACATCCGCGTCTTTAATGAGTTTGAAAAATATCTCTTTTCCTTCAGCTGTTTTTAAATTAAGCGAAATGTGCTCCTTGTTCCTGTTCACGGGATCAAAAAAAAGGCCGTCTGAAAGAAAACGCTTATCTTCAACGGCGATTACTCTTGCCCCGTGATCCGCAAGGATCATGGAACAGTAGGGCCCCGGCAGAAGGCGTGACAAGTCGATAACCTTTATCCCCGATAATGCGCCTTTATTTGTCATTTTATCTCAAAACTCCCATAATGTATGAATTCGTAAAAAGTCGAAATCCGGACGGCAAAGTAAAAAGCTCATTATGCAAGGCGCGCGAATCTTGAGGAATGAAGCGTACAGATTAGTACGCTGCAATGACGAAAGATGAAGCGCAACAAAGCAGAATGATTTTTTACGAAGCCGTCATTTACCTTTGAAAAGCGGTTTTCTCTTTTCCATAAAAGCGCCCACGGCTTCTATAAGGTCCTCTGAAGGA